>JAIPEI010000270.1 GCA_021737245.1 Deltaproteobacteria bacterium
GGCCACGGCCCCGTGCAGGGCTCTATGACCGGGAAGGGGCTTCCGGGCGGCTGCGGTGGGTCGGGGAAGCAACGGATCTAAGGGTGATGGACGCGGAAAGCCACGTCATCCTCTGCGACGGGCCGCCCTTCGAGTGGAGCCCGCCTTCGCGCGGCACAGATGCCGATCCGCTCGGGCGGATCGGCCGGCTGGTGTTTCCCGGGCCGGTCCTGACCCCGAACGGCCGGCTCGACTCCGGCGTCCTGAGCGTCGTGGAGAGGATGCTGAATTTGATCCTTTCCCCTTACCCCTCTAATCCTCTTCTCCCTTGATAGTACCCGGCGACGGCATCCAGCCGCTCGAGGTAGGTCTCCTGGAAATGATAGCCGCCGAACCGCGCCACCTCGTCCCGCACCTTTCGGGCCATGGGAAGGACATCGAGGCCGAAGGAGTTGATTCCGTCCCGGTCCGCATCGTGAAGGATGAGAACCGCGTAGTAGCTGATCAGGAGGCGGAGCCAGGTGGCGCGCCGGAACAGGTAGGACCGGCCGCCGATGGTGTTCATGAAGAAGCCCGCGTAGCGGTAAAGCACCTCCCGCGAGGGTCGGATACCCTCGGGGTCCGGGCATCGCTCGCCCAGGGTCAGCCACTGGTAGAGGATGTCCAGGTTCAGCTCCAGGGTGTCGCCTTCGTGCTGAATCACGTCTCTCGCCAGATGGATCTCACGATCGTCCAGCACCCGGAACAGGTGGTAGATGTTCCCGGTCATGACGGCGGGATCCAGGCCCTCGCCGGCCGGCAACGGAGGCCGGGCGGCGAGCTTGCCCAGCGCCCGGACGAAGACGGTCCAGGCGTCGGCGTCTCTGGTCAGTCGCCGGACATAGGCTTGTTCGTCCAGGTAGCCGAAAAAGTCCCGGACATCGCGCTCGATCCGCACGCACTCGTCCACGCTGTTCTCGACCTCCAGGCCCTCCCCGCCTCCTGCGGTCCCGGGCAGTCCTTCCCCGTCTCCTTCCAGGGCAGGCGGTTCCTCCGGTGAGGACGGCGCCGCGGTTTCGGGGCCGGGCGGGACAGGCTGCCTGGGAACCTCCGGGGACGGCTGTTCATCCGTCAGGGGGGCGGGCCCCGGCGCGGTGCCCGGTGCCGGCTCTTCGGCCGGTCTCGAGAACGCGAAATACGAGATCAGGCCGGCTGCTGCAAGGATGACGAGAACGAGGATCCAGAGTCCGGCGCGGCTCTTGCCTTTTTGTTCCATGCGATCTCCTGGTCCGGTGGTTCGGGCGGGCTTTTTTTCAAACCCCCGAGGGGCTGTTCGACGGTCTGTCCCGTTCGGCCGGCTTTTCTCCGGCAACGGGCGCCTCTTTCTTCGCGTTCGCTCCAGGCGAAGGCGAGGGGAACGGGATTCGAATGGTGACCGACGTCCCCCGCTCTTCGGCGCTCTCGATGTGGATCTCGCCGTTGTGATTCATGACGATCTGGTGGGCCATGGTCAGGCCGAGACCGCCTCCCCGCGTCTTGGAGGTGACAAAGGGATCGTAGACGGAGTGGATCCGGTCCTCTTGAATTCCTTTCCCCGTGTCCGAGATGCGGATGCACAGGTTGCCGCCCTCGTCGAGGATGCGAATGTCCAGGGTCCCTCCGGGCTGCATGGCCTCGAGACCGTTCCGGGCGATGTTCAGGAGGGCCCGGGAGATCTGGGTGCAGTCCATCTCCACCAACGGGATGTCGTCGTCGATCCGGAAGCGCACCTCGACCTGGAACTCCCGGGCCATGGCCTCGATCCTGGGCGCGATCTCCTCGAAGACCGCTTCGATGCGGTTGGGCTTCAGGCTGGCGGTCAGGACCTCCGCAAACTCGTGCACCTGCTGCACCAGGGTCTCGAGCCGGGCCGTTTCCTCCAGGATGATGTCGGCGTACCGGGCGAGGCCGTCCCCGCCGTTCAACCGGGTCTTGATCCTTCGTGCAAAGCCCCCGATGGTCATGATGGGGTTGCGGATCTCGTGGGCGACCCCCTGGACCAGGTGCCCCATGGCGCTCAACCGCTCGCTTCGAATGAGCCGCTCCTGGGTCTTGAGGAGCTCCTGCTCCGTGAGCTGGAACTTGCGCTGGAGACGCTGGTAGAGCTTGGCGTTCTCCAGGGCCACGGCGATCTGCTGGGAGGCCGCGGTGAGAAGCTCCAGGTCCGTTCCGGTGAACGCTTCCCCGGACTTCTTGTTGATGACCTGGAGGGCCCCGACAGGTCTGCCTCGGACGACCAGGGGCACGCAGATCATGGACCGGGTCTCGAAACCGGTCATGCGGTCGAACCTGTCGCTGAAGCGGGGGTCCTCCGCAGCGTCCTGGATCATCAGCGGCTCGCCGGTCTCGACCACATGCCCGGCGACGCCTTCCCCTACCCGGAGCCGGATTCCGCGGACGGGCTCCTTTTTTTCCCCCCGCGCGAAACGAACGAAAAGCTCCCCGGTGGCCTCTTCCAGCTCGTAGACGGTGCTGGCCGTGGCGTCCATGAACTCCTCGGCCCACTGCATGGCGTGGTCGAGCACGGTCTCGATGTTGAGGCTGGAGTTGACGAGTGTGCCGAACCGGAGAATGGTCTCCAGCTCTCGAAGGTACAGATCCTCCCGGTTTTCGTGCGCTTTGCTCAAACCGCGGTGTCCCCGGTGTGAGGTTCGTCCCTCGGGCAGGGCGATTCGGGTTGGTGATCCATTATATACAGGACTTTGAGGCCGGGTGCAATGAAAACCCCGTGCGGCGGCATCGGGATCAGGGCTCGGGCGGTACGGTCCGATCACCGGGAGGGCTGACAAAATCGAACCCTTACGGCCGGAACTGTGTTATAAACAAAAGTCGCGAAAGGGGGGAACCATTACGATGCGGGTGCTTCTCACAAACGACGACGGCATCCACGCCCCGGGGCTCCTGGCGCTCTACCAGGGGCTCCGGGAGGAGTTCGATGTCCACGTGGTGGCGCCGGAGGTGGAGATGAGCGCCGTGGGCCACGCCATCACCCTGAGCTCTCCGCTCCGGGTCCGTCCGGTGTGGCGGTCGGGCTCGTTCTTCGGACATGCGGTCTCGGGCACGCCGGCCGACTGCGTCAAGATCGCGGTGCAGGAACTGCTTCCGGAGCCGCCTGACGTCGTCCTCTCGGGCATCAACCTGGGGGCCAACGTGGGTGTGAACGTCCTCTACTCCGGAACGGTGTCCGCAGCCACGGAGGGCGCCTTCCTGGGAATCCGGTCGGACGCGATCTCCCTGGACGCGCTCCGGGACCCGGACTACCGGTTTCCGGCGATGTTCGCCCGGGAGCTCATCCGCTACCTCGCCGAGAACGGCTTGCGCGCCGGCACGGCCCTCAACGTGAATGTGCCGTCCGTGCCGCCTTCCCAGATCGCCGGGGTATCCGTGACCCGGCAGGGCGTCAGCCGTTTCAAGGAGCGCTTCGACCGCCGCATCGACCCCCGGGGAAACGCCTACTACTGGCTCACCGGCGAGATTCCGGTGGAGCCGGAAAACCCGGACACCGACGGCGCCGCCCTGAAGGAGAACCGGATCACCATCACGCCCATTCACTACGACCTCACCAGCGTCGAGGATGTGGAGAGGCTGCGGGCGCGGAAGCTTCCGGAGTTTCGGCACCTGCAAGAACCCGCTCCGCCGCCCTGAGGCCGGTCCGGACGCTCACCTCCATGCTGGCCCTGTAGAGGCCGTCCCCTGCGAACGCCCAGTTCGGGTCCAGGGCATCCAGCTGCTCTCTCATTCGCAGCTGGCGGGCCAGGGTCCCGGGCGGGAGCTGGACCCCGCCGAAGGGCCACCGGTAGACCCGGGAAAAGGTCACCTCGCTGGAAAGCCCGGACCACACCGAGTCCATGTCCCGCAGCACTGCTTCAACGGCCCCGGCATCCGGTCGATCCATCCATCGGGCGCTGGCGTCCCGGGTCAGGACCGCGGCGGCCAGTCCCTTTCCCTCCGGGATTCTCCCTTCCCCCTTGTGCTGATCCTGGATCACCGTGGCGATGGCCGGGACCTGGGACCGCAGAAAGGTGTTGATGAAGGAATGCTCGACGAACGGTCGTCGCTGTCCCAGGGCCACCACCATGGAGGGACTGTACCGGACCTCATCCAGGGTTCGCGCGAGCGGCTCGGGAAGTCCCTCGACGAGGCCGGGGACCAGGGGCGGGGGGACGGCAAAGACCACCTTGTCCACATCCCATGATCCGGCGTACTTCCCTCCGGTCTCGACCCGGTAGGAAGCCGCTCCGGTCTTTCGAACCCCCAGGACCGGTGTGTGATCCTTGACCTCCAGCCTGTCCCGAAGCTTCCCGGTCACCATCCCCATGCCGCAGGCCAGGGTGTAGATCCGGAATCGGGCCAGGTTCGGAAGTGTGGCGAGAAAGGCGGCCCTGGAGTTTTCTTCCGGGACCCCGAGGAAGAGATCCGCGAAGATGGGATAGGCGATCTTTTCCAGGATCTCCTCACTGTAGTCCCGCAGGAGAAAGTCCCGGGCCGTCTCCCGTTCCAGCTCCAGGGTCTTCGGGGTGGGCCTGTGCAGGTTCAGGTGGGCCCCCAGGGTCCGGGCGTGGAGATAGAGCCGGACGAGGTCCGTCTTGTTTCCGAAGCTCAGCAGCTTGTATCTCAGAAAATCCGCGGGGGAGCCGATCTTGATCCTGTGCTCCTCCCCGTTCACGAACGTGGAGGACGTCCCCGGGGTCTCTCTCAGCTGATCGGACAACCCCAGCTCCCGGATCAGGGAGAGAAACGCGCTGTGGGTCTCCGGAATGGTGTAGGCCCCCTTGTCGATGATGAACCCCCCCACCCGCTGGGAGCCCGTCCTGTCCCCTTCCCCCTTCTCGAAGATCACCGGTGCGGCACCGCTCCGCTGCAGACGGTACCCTGCCGCCAGACCCGCGATTCCCCCTCCGACCACGGCCACGCGCATGGCTTCCTCCGCAAATCGTCCGGAACTTCGTTGCTCAGACGGACCCCTGGGCTCCCCGCCTCAGCGGGATCCCGGCTCGTTCCTTCACGGTTTTCAGAACGATATTCGTCCGGGTGGAGCGGACCCCGCGGATCGAATGAACCTTCTCGAGGAGAAGTCGACCCAGATCGTCGTTGTCGGCGGCCCACACCTTCAGCAGGTAGCAGTCTTCACCCGAGATGTGGTGGACCTCCTGGACCTCGTCGATCTCCGCCAGGGCCTCGTCGATTGCCGCTTCGTCCGTACGGATCTCCACCGTCAGAAACACGAACGCCAGCACCCCCAGCCCCAAGGCCCTGGGATTCAGCCTGGTGTGATAGGACTGGATGATTCCCTTGGCCTCCAGCTTGCGGATCCGTTCGAAAACCGCAGAAGGGGTCAGACCCACCGCCTTGCCGATCGCCGGGTTCGAGGCCCTCGAGTTGTTTTGAAGAATGCTTAGAATGTCGAGGTCTTTCTTGTTGATCATTCCGTGTCTCCTCCAATGTTTTGACTATTTGTCAATGTATGGTTCAATGTCAAGACAAATCTTCATTTTTGATCCGGGCTTCGGGTGGGGAGAAGGCCG
>JAIPEI010000271.1 GCA_021737245.1 Deltaproteobacteria bacterium
GGGTCTCTAGAAAAGGGTCCTGAAGCTTGTAGGCCTGGCGGGTGAAGTCGATGTTGTGTTGGATGAAGGGATGCTCCAGGGTGATCTCGTTCGGTTTCACCACGTACGAGTCGATGATGGAGGGGATGATTCCGTTCAGCAGGAAAAGGCCTCCCAGAACGGCGGGCGGGACGGCCCAACTCCTTCGGCTCCCCTGTATCCCGCCCTCGGATCCGGCTGTTCGGATTCCGAGCACCCTGGTGAGGAGACCTCTGAAGACAATCGAGGCGAAGAGGAATGCCGAGACGGCCGAATGTACCCCGATGGTAATCCAGTAAGCCGGGACCCGGACGTTCACATCCAACCAGCCGACGCCCGTGACCACACCGGCTTTCGAGTACATGAGCTCGAAGATGGTGAGGTAAGTGGTGAGGGCCTGCGTGATGAAAAACAGGCCGCCGAGAAAGAGCAAATGGTTGCGCAGGGGCGAGATCTCCCGGGTGACCCCCTCGATCTGCTGCATGTCCCCGCCGCGCAGGGCGGCGGCGCCGATCCTGCCCGCCAAGATCAGGGCGGCCGCGAGAAAGAGCGCCCCCTTCACAAGGACGAGCACGGACGAGTAAAAGGGAAGAGAAAACAGGTAGAACGGGACGGATTTCTCGAAGACAGGATCGAGGGTGCCTGACGCCGCCTGGTTCAGGTAGAGCAGGGTCTCTTCCCAGAAGCCGGACGCCTGGACGCCCAGGAGAACGGCGAGGACCGCCCCTGCCAGGAGGAGAACCCGGCGAACGATGGGCCCCAAATCTTTGGTGGCCCCGATGAGAATGTTCGACGCGAAGAAGGCGAACGCCGCGCCGGCACCCACGAAGAACAGGATGATCTTGACCGTGATCTCCGTCCAGAAGCGGTCTTCAAAGCCGAGCCGAGCGAACCAGAATAACTCGGTGTAGTAGGCCAGGAAGACCCGAACGGCGATGAGGACCACGACAAAGGCGGTGAGTATCCACACGGCGGTCATGACCCTGCGACGCGCGGCTGCGGGATCTTCCTCCGTGCTGCCCGCCCTGATCGCGCGAAAAAGCGGAACGGCTCCAACCGCGAGAAACAGAACGCCCAAAAGAAAAAACATGCCCTGCCCCCTTCCCGGGCCATTGCCGGGGGGGCCCGCTGCCGCGCTCCGGTGCCCTGGTGGGGTGTCTGAAAACCATCGTATCACAGGTTTGGTGAAAGAGGTCCAGAGACGGACAGCCGAATACCTTCGGATCGGTCATCGAATAGGGGGTGCACCCCATGCGGGCCTTACCTGAACCGGGACGGTGCGCCGTCCGGAGATCGAGGCCGTTTCCGCAGCGATGCCGCGACTGAACCCTCCAATGGGCGGGGGTGAGGAGACAGGCGAGAGGACTTGAGGCAATGGAGGAGGATCGGGAGACGAACAGGCGAAAGAGGGGGGAGTGAAAAAAAAAGGGAAGGCAGGGCCGAAACCCTGCCTTCCCGCGGTGCGATGGAAAAGATTGTGACTTCCCCGCCCGCTTTTTTCGACCTGCAGCAGCCATGGCAAGCAGGCCAGAGCCCGCGAGCAGAATGGCGCCGGTTTCGGAGACGGCACCTCGGGTCGCCCCCCAAGTCGCCCCGAGGCCCACCCCGCCGTCGTCGACGGCGGCCCGATGGTCACCAAACCGCCCGCAGGAACTCATCCGATGTGGTCATTCTTCCATTGATTCGGCCACGAAATCGGAGAAAGATGATTAGATGTTCACTCAAGGGACATCCCATCGAGTAACGGACATTTTAGCAAGGATGGTGCCAAGATAGATGAGGTCAAAAATAGTCAGCGATGTCAATTGCTTGTCCTTTCGCGTCACGGGCTGGCCGTTTGCGGGAAGAGCGCTCGAAAGCTGGGGTGTCTGAAAATCGGGCACGGCTTCGAGCCGATGTGGTTTAAATGCCGGATATAATGATGGAATGAGGCCTGTCGCAGGTGTCCTGGATTCGGACATGCGCGCTGCGGTATGGAGCGGTGGAGGAAGGCCCACCAGCCTCAAACCCTGGAACTGCACCGAGTCCGACATGTGGCACTTCGAGCGGTTCCTGCGTTTCCGGGGGTGGCGCCTGTAGCAGGGCCCGCCGGGTCCGGCCGCATCTACCCGGAGGCCCGGGGTCGATGATCAGCGGCCCAGCACGCGAAGCGCCTCGCGGACCATCTGGTTCGAGTATCCCCACTCGTTGTCATACCAGGCCATCACCTTGAGGAGGTCCCGGTCCACCACCTGGGTCATGCCCAGGTCCACCACGGAGGCGCGCGGATCCCCGATGATGTCGGACGAGACAATGGGATCCTCGGAAACCCCGAGGACGCCTCGATAGCGGTCGGTGCCGGCCTCCTCCCTGAAGATCCGGTTCACCTCCTCGACCGAGGTCTCGCGTTCCGTCACAAAGACCACGTCCGCAAGGGAACCCACGGGCACGGGCACACGAACGGCCACCCCGTCGAACTTCCCCTTGTACTCGGGCAGGGTCTTGGTGGTCGCCTTGGCCGCGCCCGTGGACGTGGGCACCAGGTTGGCCGCGCCGGCCCGGCCCCGTCTCCACTTCTTGGCCGGCCCGTCCACGATCCCCTGAGTGGCGGTGTAGGCGTGGATGGTGGTCATGGTGGCTTTCTTCATCCCGATGCGGCGCCCGACGATCTCCACCACCGGCGCGATGCAGTTGGTGGTGCAGCTCGCGCAGGAGATCATCCGGGCGGACCTCTCCCCTTCACTGACCGCGTGGACCACCATGGGCATCTCCTCGGACTTGGGAGGCGCGGACAGAAGGACGTTCCGGGCTCCGGCCCGGATATGTTTCTCCAGGTCCTCCTCGCGGGTGAAGACTCCGGTGCACTCGAACACGGCGTCGATCCGAAGCTTTTTCCAGGGAAGCTCGGAAGGGTCCTTGATGCTGTATAGAGGATAGGGCATGCCGTCGATGATGAGCTTGTCGTCTTCGCTTTCCACGCTCCTGCCGTATCGGCCGTACACGGTGTCGTACTTCAGGAGGTAGGCCAGGTTGTCCGCCGGGATCAAGTCGTTGACGGCCGCCAGCTCCAGCTCCGGCGTGTCCAGTACGATTTTAAGGGTAGCCCGGCCGATGCGGCCGAGCCCGTTGATCGCCACGGTTGCCATGGTGCTGTGCCTCCATTCGATAGAGGAGCGGACATTCGCTCCGGTTCATGACGTTTCCGGGCCCTTTCGTCCATTTCTATTCCGTTTCGCCCGTCTCCCTTCACACCGTAGCCCACCCCCGCAGAAGGTGCCAATGGGGTCCATCCCCCATTCATGCCTTCCTTTTGGTGTCCATGGGCGGCGGGGATTCGTCGCGATATCAACATCCATCTTGCGTCGCTGCCAGGTGCGGTCCGCAGAAAACAAACGCTGCCTGCCACCGGTCATGGGGGGGTGGACGCTGCCCGCTGTCTGCGATGGAGTGCGAACCCTGAAAGGAGACGCCGGTCCGGTTCGATCGGTTAGTAGGACCGGTTTCCGGGATTTCGCCGGAGGTTCCAACATTGGTCCGGCGATTCGAGCGGCGGGTGTGTCAGAATCATGACGCGGTTCCCCGTGCAGGAAGGGCGCGGGAAACGGCGGCAAGGGGATCTTCCCCGGAGAGGCGGCCGCAAAGGGCCGCCTTGGAGGAAAACAGGCGAAGAGGCGCTGGATGGATTACAGACTGCGGACCTTTGTGATCATGGCGTTCGCAAAGGCCCCGGCGTCTTCGAGATCGCCCTGATCCGGGTGTCCGGCCGCGCTCTGCGCTTCCTGGGCCCAGGGCTTGTGCTCGGCCTTCTTCATCAGGGATTCGATGATGGAGTCCTTGACCTGGCCCCGGCACCCGAACGTGCCGAGAATGTTCAGGGAAGCGGCGAGTTGGTTCGCTGCGTAGAAAGCCTCGACGGCCAGCTCGCCGCCCCTCATGGAGCCATGGGTGGCGAAGAAGGCGATGTTCGTCCCTTCGGGCAGCTTCTTGATGAAAGACGCCACCTTCCCGGGCACGCTACGCGCCTGTACGGGAAATCCGCAGAACAGCACGTCGTACTCATCCACGGCGCCCACCTCGGCTATCGGCATGATGTCCTTCTTGGCCTCTTTGATTCCCTCGTAAATCGCCTCAGCAAGCTTCTTCGTGTTTCCGGTATCCGAGTAGTACGTGACCAGCGCTTTCATCTTCTCCTCCTTGTCGAGATCAATGTCTGGACCTGTTTACAGGATTTCGCGGGGCATGACAAGGGATTTCAGCCCGCGCCGGGAATCCGGACATCGAAGCCCCTTGATTGTCGTGAGTGAAATTGCGTAAGATTCAAAAAGGCTCGTTTGACAAGCATAAAGCGCTTTTATAGACTTTTTGCAGGACGGCGGCCCGGAACGGCCGCCGGAGGCGAAGTCTCATCCGGACAGACGGCCGGAGCCGTTTCTCCGGCCGGAGGTTGGAAAGGGTATATGGCGGAAGATCTTTACAAGATTCTCGGCGTGTCCAGGACCGCATCCCAGGACGAGATCAAGAAGGCCTATCGGAAGCTCGCCCGGAAGTGGCACCCGGACATCAACCCGGGGAACGAGGAGGCGGAGGGGAAGTTCAAGGACATCTCCCGCGCCTACCAGGCCCTTGGAACCGAGGAGAAGCGCAAGCTGTACGACGAGTTCGGGGAGGAAGGGCTCCAGGCCGGCTTCGATGCGGAGCAGGCCCGGGAGTACAAGAAATACCAGTCCGCAGGCGGAGGTTTCGGTCGCGCCGGAGGCCGGGCCGGGGCCGGTGCCGCCGGAGGAGGCGGGTTCGGCCAGTACGGCAGCTATGAAGACATTTTCGGTGATCTCTTCGGGTTCGGCTCTGCGGGAGGCGGTGGCGGCGAGGGCTTTCGCCAGGCGCGGCCGTCCCGCGGCAGGGACCTCGAGCACGAGATGACCATCGATCTCCTGAGCGCGCTCCGGGGATTCGAGACCGAGCTCTCCATGCAGAAGCCCCGGAGCTGCTCCAGATGCGGGGGCAGCGGACAGGAGCCCGGCTCGAGCATGAGGCCTTGTCCCGCCTGCGGGGGCTCGGGGCGTTTGAACGTGGCCGAGGGGCCCATGCAGTTCACCCGGGCCTGCCCCCAGTGCGGCGGGCACGGCCAGGTGGGTACGCCCTGTTCCCAGTGCGGGGGCGCCGGGCAGGTGACGGGTACCGAGCGGATCCGGGTCACCATCCCCAAGGGCGTTCGTGAAGGGTCACGCGTGCGGGTGGCCGGCAAGGGAGAGCCGGGCGCCCGGGGCGGTCAACCGGGAGACCTCTATCTCGTCATCCACGTCAAGCCCCATCCGGTTCTGAAGCGGGAGGGGGACAATCTTCGCATGGAGATCCCCGTGACCGTTCAGGAGGCCATGTCCGGGGCCGATATAACCGTTCCCCCGCCGGACGGGACCGTCAGCCTCAAGGTGCCGCCGAAGAGCCTGAGCGGCCGAACCCTCCGTCTGAAAGGAAAAGGCGCCTACAATGCAAAGACCGGGAACCAGGGAGACCTTCTGG
>JAIPEI010000272.1 GCA_021737245.1 Deltaproteobacteria bacterium
GTGGCCACGAACGACTGCCACTACCTGCACAGGGGGGACGCCGAGTCCCACGACGCCCTGCTCTGCATTCAGACGGGTAAGACCCTGGACGATCCGAACCGGATGCGGTTCTCCGGCGACGAGTTCTTCTTCAAGTCCCGGGAGGAGATGCTGAAGAGCCTGGGAGGGTATGAGGAGGCCCTGGACAACACCCTGGAGGTCGCCCGCCGGTGCGACTTCGAGATGGTCTTCGGAGAGTACAAGTACCCCGTCTATCAGACCACCGGGACCCGGAGCCTGGACGACATCCTGATCGAGGAGGCCCGGAAGGGCCTCGAGAACCGTTTGAAGGAGAGAGAAGAGAAGGAAGGCCCTTCTTCACAGGAGCTCGTCCGGGAGTACGAGGAGAGGCTGGACTACGAACTCGGGGTCATCACGGAAATGGGGTTCTCCGGATACTTTCTGATCGTCGCCGACTTCATCTTCTACTCGAGAAAGAACGACATCCCGGTGGGCCCCGGCCGGGGCCCCCCCGCCGGCTCACTGGTCGCCTACTGCCTGACCATCACCAATATAGATCCCATCAAGTACGGGCTGATTTTCGAGCGCTTTCTGAACCCCGAGCGGATCAGCATGCCGGATATCGACATCGACTTCTGCATCCACGGACGCGACGAGGTGATCCGCTACGTCGCGGACAAGTACGGGCACGACAACGTGGGCCAGATCATCACCTTCGGGACCATGAAGGCCCGGGCGGCCATCCGGGACGTGGGGCGTACCCTGAGCATTCCGTACGGGGAGGTGGACCGGATCGCCAAGATGGTGCCCGAGGGCCCCAAGGTAAGCCTGGACGACGCCATCGAAACGGAACCGGAGCTCAAGAGGCTGAGCCGGGGCGAGGAGCGGGACCGGAAGCTCCTTCGCATCTCGCGCTCCCTGGAAGGCCTCAGCCGCCACGCCTCGACGCACGCTTCCGGTGTGGTCATCTCCGACCGTCCCCTCGTGGAGTACCTCCCTCTGTACAAAGGGGCGCACGACGAGGTCATGACCCAGTTTCCCATGGATCAGATCGAGAAGCTCGGCCTGATCAAGTTCGACTTTCTGGGCCTGAAGACCCTCACGGTGATCAAGCACGCCCTGCGGCTGATCGAGAAGACCGAGCGCCGGAAGATCGACATCGAGAAGATCCCGCTGGACGACGAAGCCGCCTTTCGGCTGTGCAGCGAGGGGCGAACCACGGGTGTCTTTCAGCTGGAAAGCTCCGGGATGAAGGAGATGCTGAGAAGCCTGCGCCCGGAAACCTTCGAGGACATGATCGCCTTGGTGGCCCTCTACCGCCCCGGCCCCCTGGGAAGCAACATGGTCGAGGACTTCATCAACGGCAAGCACGGCCGCAAGAAGATTTACTACCTCCTGCCCCAGCTGGAGCCCATTCTGAAGGAGACCTACGGCGTTATCCTCTACCAGGAGCAGGTGATGAAGATCGCCCAGGTCCTGGCCAGCTACACCATGGGCGAGGCGGACACGCTCAGGAAGGCCATCGGGAAGAAGAAAGCGGATGTGATGGCCAAGCAGCACGAGCGGTTCCTGGACGGGGCGGAGCAGAACGGCATTTCCCGGGAAACGGCCGAGCGGATATTCGGCCTCATCGACAAGTTCGGGGGGTACGGGTTCAACAAGTCCCACTCAGCGGCCTACGCACGGATCGCTTACCAGACCGCCTGGCTCAAGGCGCATTATCCCGTTCAGTTCATGGCCGCGCTCCTGACCCAGGACATGGGCAACCAGGACAAGACGATCAAGAACATCGCCGAGTGCCGGGACATGGGAATCCCGATCCTTCCGCCGGACCTCAACGAGAGCAAGGCGGACTTCACGGTCGTGGAGGACAGCATCCGTTTCGGTCTCGCCGCGGTCAAGAACGTGGGCCTCAAGGCGGTGGAGTCCCTGATCGAGGAGCGGGAGGAAAGCGGTCCGTTCCGGGACCTCATGGACTTCTGCAGGCGCGTGGACGGGAGCAAGGTGAACCGGAGGGTGCTCGAGGGGCTCATCCAGTGCGGCGCCTTCGACTTCACCGGGCTCAATCGGGCCACCCTGTTCGGCGCCCTCGACGAGGTGATCCGGACCTGCGGGCACCAGGGTGACCCCAATCAGCTCAACATGTTCGCCACACTCGGGGAGGACGCCGGCGGGGGGTACGGGCGCCTGGATCTTCAGGAGCAGCCCGAATGGGGCTCGAGGGAGCGGCTGCGGCGGGAGAAGGAGGCCCTGGGCTTCTACATCACCGGGCACCCCCTCGACCGGTTCAAGGCCGAGGTTCGGCGTTCAGCCACCTGCGCCATTCAGGACCTTCCCGGGCTCGACGACCGGGCCGCCGTCCAGGTGGCGGGCGTCGTGGAGAACCTCAAGGTCAAGCGGACCAAGCGGGGCGACAAGATGGCCGTCCTGACCCTGGAGGACCGGACCGGCTCCACTTCGGTGGTGGTGTTTCCCGACGTGTTCACCCAGTGCGCCTCCCTGCTGGCGGGGGAGGCGCCCGTGATGGTCTCCGGAGCGGTGGAGGTGAACGAAAACGCCGCCAAGGTCCTGGCCCAGGAGATCGTCTCCCTGGAAACGATCCGGCAGCAGTCCATTCGGGCCGTTCAGGTGGAGCTGGCGGCCGGCGGCATCGACCGGGATCTCCTGGAGTCCATCCGCGACGTCTTCTACCGGTATCCCGGGGAGTGCTCCGTGCTGTTTCGGGTGAATACGGGCAACGGCAAGGACTTCTTCATCTCGGCGAGCGACCATTACCGGGTGTTCCCCTGCGACGAGATGATCGGAGAAATAGAAACCATCACCGGAAGCCAACTGGTCTGCCACCATGGAAAAACGCGTACGAACGGTGGGTAGCCTGAACGCAGCCAGCTTCTCCGTCTACCTGGACGATGTGGTACTGGCAAACGGCGAGCCGGCGAGGCGGATCCGCATCGATCACCCGGAGGCCTCGGCCGTGATTCCCCTGACCCGGGGGGGGGAGGCCGTCATGGTCCGGCAGTACCGATACGCCCTGGGCATGGAGACCCTGGAGATACCGGCGGGCAAGGTGGATCCCGGAGAGGATGCCGAGGCCTGCGCGCGCCGCGAGCTGCTGGAGGAAACGGGGTACCGGGCGGGGGAGCTCGTCCGACTCTACACCTACACCCCGGCCATCGGGTACTCGAACGAGCGCATTCACATCTTTGCAGCCCCGGACGTGGACCCCCAATCCGAAAAAACGGACGAGCGGGAGATCTCCTCGGTGGAGATCATCCCGCTCGAAGCGCTTCGAACCATGGTCCGGAAAGGGGAGATTCTGGACGGAAAGACCCTGATCGGCCTGGCCGTGGCGGGACTGCTCGAGGGGGCCTGCTATTCCGAGGGATTCCGGTCCGGCGGATAGATGAACTTCGGGTCGATCTCGTAGGTCCAGGGCAGCCCCCACCACTGCCACCCGTAGTGGCGCCGGAGCTTGTACCCGGTGATCTTGTTCCGCTTGGCGAGCTGCCGGTAGAACTTGTGGCGGTTGCTGTCCTCGAAGTAGGGAAACTCAGGGCCCTCGAACCCGTCCTCCACATCGAAGACCTTCTGGAAGCCTGCGTTGATGAGCGCTTTGGCCGCCAGGGCGCTGCGCGTTCCGTCCCGCCCGATGACCAGGAGATTGTCCTCCTTCTTGAACACCTTGACGATCTCCGGGACAAAGGCCTCGTTTTTGGATGTGAGCTTGTATTGGTACTGCTCGTCTTCCTTGACGAAGTCGGTGGTCATGAATCGATAGGGGAAGAGATAGGCCTTGACGGGGTGTCCCACGAACTGGTACTCGGCCCTCGTCCTCAC
Source organism: Deltaproteobacteria bacterium (assembly GCA_021737245.1). Lineage (GTDB taxonomy): Bacteria > Desulfobacterota > DSM-4660 > Desulfatiglandales > HGW-15 > JAIPEI01. The sequence continues at coordinate 3,838 of JAIPEI010000272.1, forward strand.
GTCGATCAGGTAGGTGTCCGGAACGGTGTTGAGCATATCGTAGGCTTCGATGCTCAGAATCTTCCTGGGCTCCTGGGCGTGAAGGTCGTCCCTAACCCCGAACAGGCAAACGCCCGCAACCACGCCCGCCAGGATGATCGAAAACCACGGTTTCGCTTTCGCTGGTCTCATCGCACGTCTTTCTCTGCTTCACATCAGGGGTCAAATCCGTTTTCCGGATTTTCTCCAAACAACGGGGATTTGTCAACGTAAAACCCTGCTGCGCCCGGCTTGGAACCGTTTTACGCAGCGGATTTTCCGGCCGCCCCGTCTGTCCCGGCGGGGTTTGCCGGGTCCCTTGGACCCGATAGGGCTCAGCCGTCATGGCTCTCCATTCCCCGTGTCCATTCCCCGTGTTGACATGGTCCCGGGGAATGTTTACACTCTCCCTCCTGAAGTGGAATGAAACGAGCCGGATGGATCGACGAGAGGCACCGCAAACGGAGAGCGTCATGAGTGCCAGCCGGGTGTTCTTCACCGACATGCGCGCATCCCAGAAGGAAAACCTGCCGGCGAAGCTCGAACGGCTTCTCGGATGTCTCGATCTCGAGACCGTGATCCCCGACAGGAGCCTCGTGGCGATCAAGCTCCATTTCGGGGAAAAGGGCAATACCGCCTTTATCCGTCCTCTTCTCGTGCGCCGGGTGGTCGATCACATCCACTCCCTCGGCGGCCGCCCATTCCTGACCGACGCCAACACCCTTTACTCCGGCACGCGCGGCAACAGCGTAAGCCATTTGACGACGGCCGTCGAGAACGGCTTCGCCTACTCGGTGGTCAACGCGCCGCTGATCATCGCCGACGGCATGCGCGGCGCCTCCTGTGCGGAGGTGGAGATCAACCGGGAGATCATCGGGACCGCTTACATCGGCCGGGAGATCGTGGAGTCGGACGTCCTGATCAGCCTGGCCCACTTCAAGGGTCACGAGCTGACCGGCTTCGGCGGAACCATCAAGAACTTGGGCATGGGTTGCGCCTCCAGGCGGGGGAAAATGGCCCAGCACGCGGACCTGGCACCCAAGATCAAGGCGAAGAAATGCATCGGCTGCGGAGAGTGCGCTGCCCACTGCGCACAGTCCGCCATCTTCCTGGAGGAGGGCAGGGCCCGCATCCACCCCGAGCGGTGCGTGGGCTGCGGAGAGTGCATCCTCATCTGCCCCAACAGGGCGATCTCCGTCCGATGGAACGCGGACATCCCGCGCTTTCAGAAGAAAATGGCCGAGTACACCCTGGCCGTGCTGGAGGGCAAAGGGGATCGCGCCGCCTTTGTGAACGTGCTCACCCAGATCTCGCCTGCCTGCGACTGCCACGGCCACAACGACGCGCCGATCGTCCAGGACCTGGGCTTCATGGCATCCCGGGACCCGGTGGCCATCGACCAGGCCCCCGTGGACATGGTCAACGCCCAGGCCGGTTTGAGCCACTCCTGCCTGGTGGAAGGCAAGATGCCGGGAGAGGACAAGTTCCGGTCGGTCTACCCGCAGATCGACTGGACCATCCAGCTGGAGCACGCGGAGCGGCTCGGGCTCGGCAGCCGAACCTATGAGATGATCACGATTTAGGGGCCCCGGGCGACGGCCGCTCAACGACGGCCCGGCCGCGGCCCTGTGAACACGAACCGGA
>JAIPEI010000273.1 GCA_021737245.1 Deltaproteobacteria bacterium
TTGCCGTCGTAGTAGCCCAGGTCCCCTGTGTGGAGCCAGCCGCCCTTCACGGCCCGGCCGGTCTCCTCCTCTCTTCTCCAGTACTCGACCATGATGGAGTCGCTTTGGGCGACGATCTCTCCGATGACCCCGGGGCCGACATCCGCACCGTCCTCGTCCACCACCCGAACGTGGACGCCGATGCTCGGCTGGCCGCAGGAGAGCAGCACCTTCTGCTCCCCGGCGGGCCGGTCCAGCACCTGGTGGGCCCTCCTGGGCAGGGAGGTGATCTGGGGGCCGGACTCGGTCTGGCCGTACCCCTGGCTGAAGATGGGCCCGAACACCTCCAGGCCCCGCTTCAGCAGCTCGGCCGGCATGGGCGACGCCGCATAGTAGATCCGCTTGAGGCTGCTCAGATCGTAGGAGGCCAGCTCCGGATGGGAAAGGATGCCGTGGAGCTGGGTCGGGACGATCTGCATGTCGGTGATGCCTTCCCGGTCGATGAGCCGCAGGACGGCCTCCGGATCGAAGGAACGCATGCCCATGATGACGTTGCAGCCCCCCACATAGAAAAAGGGCCACACGTGGCTGTCTCCACCGATGTGAAAGAACGGCAGCACCATCAGATGCCTGTCGCTCGACCTCACGCCCATCTCGATGACCTTGATCCGGACGTTGTCCAGCTTGCGGCGCTGGGTGTAGAGCGCCCCCCTGGGCGCTCCGGTCGTGCCGGAGGTGTAGAAGATGAGAAAAGGGTCGTCCGGCTGCACCACAACGGAAGGCTCCCGCGCGGAGTGGCCCGCCATCAGATCCTCGTGGGACACACCGACCTCTCCGGGACCTTCCAGGGAGACGTAGTGCTGTACACCGGGCAGGGACGATCGCAGCGACTCCACCATCCCCGTCAGCTCCGGCCCCACGAAGAGGGTGTTTGCCTCCGAGTAGTTGATGAGGTACTCCAGCTCCGCCCGGTTCAATCGGGGATTGAAAGGCGAGGCGATGAACCCCCCTTTCATGGCGGCGCCGTAAACGTCCGCGTAACCCAGACAGTTCCATGACAGAATGCCGATGACATCTCCCCTCGAGACCCCCAGGGCGTCGAGCCCGTTGATCAAACGGTTGACCCGCTCGTTGTAGCTGGCGAAGGTCACCCTTTGATCCTCGTAGACGAACGCCTCGTCCTCCGGATGGAGGAGCGCGTTCCGGTAGATGATGTCGGCATAGGTGCCGAGTGGATATCGGCTCAGCTCTTTCAGAATCAACGGATCGCTCATCGCTGCAAGCCTCGGAACTCCTGCACGTCTCCAGCAGAGAGGCGGGGGCACGGGTCCCCCGGGAATATGGGTCAGGCGTACACGCCGTACTCCTTGGTAAAATCGATCATCGCGTGGACCGTCTCCGGCTTCCCTTCGTCCATGGCGGTCCCGAACGACATGAGGTAGCCGCCGCCCTTTCCGGCCGTATCGATCAGGTCCCTGCAGTAGTCCTTCACGTCGTCCGCAGTGCCGGTGAGGATCAGGCCGGAGGGGACGTTCCCCCCGATGCAGAGGGTGTCGCCGAGCATTTCCTTGGCCCTGGTCATGTCGGTCCGATCGAACACCCAGAAGCAGGATCCCTTGGGAAGCTCCTGGAGGTACTCGAGGCGCGAGTTGTACCCGCCCTCGCAGAACAGGAAGGGCACGCAGCCCTCCTCGGCCAGGCCGAGAATCACCGCCTTCAGGGTGGGCCAGTAGAAGGTCTTGAACTGCTGGTCCGACATGAAGCCGTCCGCTCCCTTGTGAAGCGGCATGAAGACCAGCGGGTTCCCGGCAAAGGAGGCCATGCCCACGCCCTGCCGGATGTAGAGCGGCGTCAACCGTTCCACCGCCTCCAGGATCCTGTCCGGCTGCCGGTACATGTCCATCATGGCGCCCCGCGTCCCCCTCAGGGTGTCGGCCAGGATATCGAACCGGGCCTTGGACGCCCCGCCAACGGAGCTGGTGAACCCCATGGCCTTGGCCTCCATCTCGAAGGCGCCGATCTGCTGGATCCAGGCCATGGCCTCGTCTCCGGCCGCCATGAGGGCTTTCAGGGCGTTCTGGACGTCCGGGATGCCGTACGGGATCATGTGGCCGGACACGCCCACGATCTCCCACAGGTCGGTGAGGGCGCCGAGGTTCTTGAGCGGCTCCAGGGCGCCGAAGACCCGGGGGAGCCAGGTGCGCAGCCAGAAGTCCGAAGGATCGTTGATGAGGGCGGGGTAGTCCTCGGCCGTCATGTACTCGCCCTCCACGCACTGATACCCCGACGTGCCGGGAATCCCGTGGCCGGGCCACCGGTACTGCTGCATGTCCAGTATGTCCAGGATCTTTCCCGACCCCACAAAAGCGGGCGTTGAAAAGAAGTCGGGCCGGTAGTCCTGCAGGAAACGCTTGTGGGCCGAGTCCAGCTTGCCGTAGTCGTACATGCACTCCTCGGGCGTAACGCCGTAGAGGTGGGCCTGCATGAGGGTGCCCATGATGAGCACCGGCACCCGGTCGGGGGCCTTTTCCATGAGAACGGCATCCTTCAGCCGCCGGATGTTGGCCTTGTAGGACGCCTCCGCCTCCGCACTCTGAAACGCCACGCCTTCAGCGGAGAGCCAGGTCTCGAACCGGGCCTCTCTTTTCTCCTCCGGGGTCATTTCTTCCCACTTCTTTTCCATGGCTTCAGCCTCCTATCCATTGCTCGGCCAGATGCACGGCCTCCATGGCGTCTTTTCCATAGGCGTCCGCGCCCGTGTAGCCCCGGATCCGGTCGTCGACCTGGCCGCCGCCGATCATGACCTTCACGTCATCCCGCAGCCCGGCCTCCCGGAGGGCTTCTACGGTCCTCTTCATGGAGTCGAAGGCCGGGGTGAGAAAACCGCTCAGCCCCACCACCTTGCTCCCGCTCTCCCTGACCGCGTCCACGAACTTCGCCTCGGGCACGTCGATCCCCAGGTCGAGGACCTCGAACCCGCTGACGTCCAGCATGAAGACCACCAGGTCTTTTCCGATGTCGTGTATGTCTCCCGCCACAGTCCCGATCACCACCTTGCCTTTGCTCTCGCCTGAGGTCTGCTCCTCCTTGAGGTGGGGCTCCAGGATAGAGACGATGCGTTTCAGAATGGCGCCCGAGTAAATCAGATCGGGGATGAAGTACTCCTCCTCGGCGAACCGCGACCCCACGGTCATCATCCCCTCGCGGGCCTCCGCGAGCAGGTCCATGGGATCCGTACCCTCGGCCAGGGCCTTTTCAACGAATGCCACAGCTTCCTCTTCCTTCAAATCGGCAAGCCTTTTCGCTAGTTCTCCTGACATAACCGTGCCTCCCCGGGATGGTTGACAATGCTAAAGGACGAAGTGCGTCTAGAAGTCCAACGCGCTGTCGAGCTCCTCGTCCGAAAAGTTGAAGACCGTGTTGTGCGGCGGCAGGGGCTCCTCGTAGAAGAACCGGGGGAGCCGGTCGTCCTCCTTGGTGAACCCGGCCTTCCGGTTGAACTCCTTCTCGGCTTTGAGGACGCGGACGCCCATGGCGGGGATGTCCTCCGGCGTGAGCTCGGTTCCCATCCTCGCGTTCATGGCCTTCAGAAAGGCCTCCGCACCCTCTCCCTCGGTCAGCGCAACGGCCGCCATGAAGCACATGCCGGTGCAGTCGATGGCGGCGATTCCCACCTGGAGGTTCCTAGAGGTCTCGACCTGGCCCTCCTTGCTCAGGGGATCCAGCTTCTGCGCCAGATACTCGCCCACCAGGTTTCCCGCGGTGTGGTCCGCCCCCATGGGGCAGGTGGCATAGGTCACGCCGTTGCCCAGCATGGCCCTCGGATCGTAGGCCGCAATGCTCTGATTCTTCACCACGGGCACCCGGTCGTGGCCGAAGTGGCGTCCCACCTCGGCGGGGCCGTTCCCGAGAGTTCTCCCGAAATCCGTGGCCTGTCCGATCTCCTCCACCAGGGAAAGCACCGCCTCAGCATCCCCGAACGGCTTGTACCCCGCATCCATGGCCACGGCCACCGCCACCCCGGTGCTCATGGTGTCCACGCCGATGTCGTCGCAGAGGTGGTCCAGCCGGGCGATGGTGTCGAGATCGGTCACCCCGGTCATCCCCCCCATGGACCAGATGGTCTCGTACTCGAGGGAGCTGGTGACGTAGCCGCCCTTCTCGTCCACGAACTCGTTGGAGCAGTGAACGATGCACTGGGCGCAGCCCATGTGCGTGGTCTTTCCTCCCCGCTTCTGGATCATCTCCGCCATGGCCTCTCCGCTGATCTTCTCCCAGCCCTCCAGCACGCCTTTTCTCGCGTTGTAGCTGGGAAAGGCGCCCAGGGAGTTGACCGGGGCCACGAGGCCTGCGGTCCCCAGGGCGGGCATCATGCCGCCGGCCATGGGGTGCTCCCGAATGACCCGGGCCACCACCTTGGACGCCTCCTTGAAGGCCTCCGGGTCTGCAATGGCGTCCCCGAGCTTCCCGCCCTGATCCACGACCAGCGCCTTGAGGCCCTTGGATCCCATCACCGCACCGAGGCCGCCCCGCCCGGCCGCACGGCAGGGGCGCCCGTCGATGTCCGAGGTCTGGACGGACGCGAGCTTCAACCGGTTCTCCCCGGCGGGTCCGATGCACGCGACGGACGTCTTCTTTCCGTAGGTCTCCAGGAGGTTCTCCACGAGGTCATAGGTGCGCATGCCTTTGAACTCGCCGGCCGGCGCGAGCGATGCGTCCCCCTTCTCATCGATCCTCAGGATGCTGAGGTCCCCCTCGGGCGGCTGTCCTTCGACCACCACCGCCGCAATCCCCAAGCGTCCCAGCGCGGCCGCAATGGTCCCGCCCGCGTTGCTCTCCTTGATCCCGCCCGTAAGGGGGCTTTTGGCGCCCACCGAGATCCTGCTGGTGTTGACCAGGGGCGTTCCGCTCAGGACCCCCGTGGCGAAGACGAGCTTGTTTTCAGGCCCCAGAGGATCGCAGGTGGGCGGGACCTCGGTGTTGATCATGATGGAGGTCAGCCCCCTGCCCCCCAGACCGCGGTACGGCTCCGGAACCTCTTCCGTCCGGATGGTCTTCCCCCTCATGTCGACTCTGATGAACTTCATCGCAGCCTCCTTCCTTGCGGCAATGTGCGTCAGCCGGCTTCACGGCCGCAGCACCGGCTTGATAACCTTTCCCTGCTCCATGTCCTCCACCGCCCGGTTGATCTCCTCGAACGGGTAGAACTTCAGCAGGCGGTCGAACGGCAGCCTTCCCTGCCGGTACAGATCGATCAGGTTCGGAATGAACAGATCCGGGATGGCGTCCCCTTCGATGATGCCCCGCACGGTCCGGCCGTTCATGATCCGGTCCATGTCCAGGCTGACCTCCGTACCCGGGGCCACCACCCCCAGAAGGCCGCACACCCCGCACAAGGGCAGGCAATCCACGGCCTGCCTGAGGACCGCGGGATTGCCCACGCACTCCAGGGTGAACCGGGCCCCGCCGCCCGTGATCTCCAGGATCGCCTCCA
>JAIPEI010000274.1 GCA_021737245.1 Deltaproteobacteria bacterium
CCATAAGTGAACACTGGGCATTGCTGCGTTTCCAATTCAGAAAGGAGGATTTTTTGTCAAGATCAAGGAGATCAAGAGGTGACGCGGAGGCGTACTGGAAGTACGCCGCACAAGGAGCCTCGCTGATCGACGATGAGATTGGCAAAAAAGACCCTTTCTGGCCGAAAACTAGCTCAGTTGCTCCTTGAGAGCCTCCACCACGTTAAACATGTCGTCCACGATCCCGTAGTTCGCCACGCGGAAGATGGGGGCCTTCTTGTCCTTGTTCACGGCGATGACGGTGCCCGCCCCGGTGATGCCGGCCACGTGCTGGAACGCCCCGCTGATGCCGAAGGCCAGATAGACCTTGGGTTTCACGGATTTTCCGGACGTTCCCACCTGGTGGTACTTGGGAAGCCAGTGCTTGTCCACCACCGGGCGGGAGCACGAGAGCAGCCCCCCCATCTTTTCGGCCAACTCCTTCAGCGGCTCGATGTTGTCCGCCTCTCCCACGCCGCGGCCCACGCTGACCAGGAGATCCGCCTGGGTGATGTCCACCGCGCCCGCGCCCGCGTCCTCGAACTTCACGAACTCCCGTCGCGGCTCGGGAAGGTCGGCGGGCACGTCCAGCTTGACCACCTCGCCGGCTCGTCCTTCCACCGCATCCGGCGGAAAGGCGCTGGCGCGGACCGTCATCAAGTAGCAGTCGGCGTCCCTGAGGGCGACCTTGGAGAAGATCTTGCCGTTGTAGATCTGGCGGACGGCCTTGGGCTTGCCGTCCTCCACCAGGATGTCCACGCAGTCCGTGGCGAGGGGAAAGCCGGTCTTCACGCTGAGGGAGGGAGCCAGGTCCATGCCCCACGGGGACTGCGGCATCAGCGTGATGAACGGTTTGTGCTCCTGGATCAGTGAAGACAGGATCCCCTTGTACAGGTCCGCGTTGAACGCCTCGAGCCGGTCGTCCTCCACCACGAGGACCTTGTCGGCCCGCTCGGCGATCTCGTTCACGAACGGCTCGTCCTTCCCACCCAGCAGGACTGCGGTCAGGGTGTGGGAGAGGCCGGTGCAGAGCTCGTTCGCCTTCCAGAGCATCTCGCAGGAGATGTCCCGGAGCACTCCTTGCCTGTGTTCTACCAGCACGAAGATCTCGCCCATTATATGCTCACCCCTTTCTCCTTGATAATCTTCAGGATCTGTTCCGCCACGCTCGCCGCATCTCCCTCGAGGATCTCCGCGCCCTCGGTCTCGGGCGGGAAGAAGTACTCCTCCACAGTGGTCATGGGCGTGAGGGCGTCCTCGTCGATCCCGAGGTCTGCGAGCGGCACCACGTTGAGCTCCTTCTTGGCGGCCTTGCGGATGCCCATGATGGAGACGTACCTGGGCTCGTTGATGCCGGTCTGGATGCTCAACACGGCGGGGAGATTCACCCTGGACAGCTCGTCCATCCCGCCCTCGAGCTCCACCTTGACCCCGGCCCCGCCGTCCTGGGGATCGATCCCGGTCACCACCGCCGCGTGGGGGGCGTCGAGCTGCTCGGCCAGAAGGACGCCCACCATGCCGTCGTTCACGTCGTCCGACTGGACGCCCGTCAGCACGAGATCATACTCCATGCCCTTGACGACCTCGGCAAGGATGCGGGACTTGACCAGGCCGTCCATGGGCCGGTCTCCGGGATCGACCCGGACCGCCTTGTCCGCTCCCATGGCCAGGCAGCGCCGGAGCACCTCCTCGTCGTCCTCCGAACCAATGGTGACGGCCACCACCGTCCCCCCGGTCTTTTCCTTGAGCTGAATCGCCTCTTCCACGGCGTAGTTGTCCCACTCGTTCAGGACATAGGCCAGCATATCCGCCTTCACGTCCTTCCCGGAGGCGTCGATTTCCAGATCCACCTCCTGGGTCATGGGGACCCGTTTCACGCAAACCACGATATTCATGTCATCATCCTCCTCTTTCAGTACGATTCCGCGTCTCACGCACCCCGGCCCGATTCACACGCCGCCGCGCCCGGGTCCTTTTCCGGCCTTTGGCGCTCCAGGGCCGGGTGCCGCCTCTCTAGATCCGTCCGCTTCCGTCGAAGACCGGCCCTTTATACTGAATCGCATGCAAATGATCAATAGCCCCTTCTCGACACGGGTGACCGGCGCAACAAAATGAATGAACTCTCATTCAGAGCTTTAGCACAGGCCGTTCCCGAGCGTCAAATGATTTATGGTCTTTGTCGGCTTGGCCGGCCTCAGGGAAGGTCTTCCCTGGCCTTCCGGATCTTGTGCACCAGCTCCATGTCGTGGCGGCCCAGCTCCTCCGCCTTCTCGAAATGGAAGCGCGCCTTGGCCGGTTTTCCGGTCTTTTTGAAGAAAACCCCGAAGTGGTAATGCGCGAGCGGGAGCCGGTCCATGCGTCCGTAACAGAGCCCGAGGTTGTAGGAAACGTCTTCGCGGACCGGCTCCATGCCCAGCAGCCTCTCGTAGATCCTGGCCGCGCGGGCATACGCTTCCAGGTTCTGGTAGGAGGTGGCCAGCAGGAACAGGGCCTTCCGGTTGTCCGGATCTCCGTCCAGGACGGACTCCAGCACGGGGATCGCATCCTTGTAGCGGCCGGTGTACTGATAGGCCTCTCCCAGATGGTTGCGCACGGGAAGCAGGTCCGGCCTGAGCTCCAGGGAGCGCTCCAGATGGCCGACGGCTGCGTCGTACTCCGAGGCCTCCTTGTCCAGCAGGCCCAAACCGAAGTGGGCGAGGGCCGCATCGGGATGCTCGTCGATCTCGTTTCGGAACCGCCGCCGGGCGACCTCTGGATCGCCGTGCCGGGCGATCAGGAGCGTCCGGAAAAGCGGGTACTCCGATCGAAGCCTCTCCTCGGCATCCGTTCCCGCGCCCTGGGAGCCGGAAGAGAGGAGGTTGTCCATGTTCGCCATGCGTTCCGGTCCCGTCGGATGGGTCCGCAGGTAGGCGGGCACCTTGTCGGTTCCATAGATCTGGGCGCTCTGCATGCGCTTCAGGACCTCGATCATGGCCGCAGGATCGAACCCGGTCCGCCGCATATACTGAAACCCGAGCTGGTCCGCCTGCCGCTCGTCGGTCCGGCTGAAGGCGAGCTGTGCCTGCGCCCCGGCCGCTGCGGATCCGATCATGATGGCCTGCGCGGCCTCGCCCCCTACCAACGCCCCGATCAGGACGCCTGCCAGGGTGGCCATGCTGAGCTTCTTGTTCTGCTCGATGCGCTTGGAGAGATGCCTTGCCGTGATGTGAGCCATCTCGTGGCTGGCCACTGCGGCCAGCTCGTCCACCGTATCCATGGACTCGATCAGGCCGGTGAAAAAGAAGATGTGCCCTCCCGGACCGGCGAACGCGTTCATCTCGTTCCTGGGAATCAGATAGAAGGAAAAGGGGAAAGGCTTGGTTTCCACGGCCCCGGCAAGGTAGCCGCCCAGCCGGTTCAAGTAGTCCAGGGCGAACTCGTCCTCCACCAGGGGGAAATGCTTCTTTACGTCGGCCACGAACTCCCGGCCCAGCTTTTCCTCGTCCTCCAGGCTCAGCGCGGCCGCCGTAAGCGGTGCGACCATCAAGGCGGCAGCCAGGCACGCCAGCAGAAAACCCTTGATGAGACTACCCGCCCGCATCATCGTCCCGCCCCTCTCCGGCCTCCTGTTCCGTGTCGATCCTGGGCGCCTCGACCCACAGGCTCTCCAGGTCGTAGAACTCGCGAACCGGTTCGTAAAAGATGTGTATCACCAGGTCACCGTAGTCCAGGAGCACCCACTGTCCTTCCCGCTCCCCCTCTATGCCGTGGGCGTGCCAGCCGGCCTCGCGCATCTTCCGGGCCAGGTGCCGGGTGATGGCCTGCACCTGGCGGGTGGATCCTCCGGCCGCGATGAGAAAGTAGTCCGTGAACGAGGTCAGCCCGCTCACATCGAACAGGACCGGATCCAGGGCCTTTCGCTCACGAACGAGCTTCAGGGAAAACCGTGCCTTGTCAAGACTCTCCATGTGTGCGATACAATCCCTTCTCCATGATAAAGCGTTCCACCTCCGCGGGCACGAGAAATCGAATGGATTTCCCGCGGCCCACGGTTTCCCGCACCCTGGTGGACGAGATGTCCAGAAAGGTCCCGGTTCGCCGAAACAGGCGGTTTCTCCCGTTTCCCACCCGGTACACGTCCGCTCCCAACGGCTCCAGCGGGACATCCAGGGAGTCGAGGAATGCTTTCAGGGCTTCCGAACGAACCCCGGGACGGTCCATCAGGACGAAGTGTGCGTAGTCGAAAAGCGACCGGTGGTCCTTCCAGGTACGGATCTCCAGAAAGGCGTCCGTCCCGATGACGAAGTAGAGATCGAGGTCACCGGAATGCTCCCGGTGGAGCTCCTTCAGCGTCGTAATGGTGTAGGAAGCCCCTTTTCTCCGGCCCTCCAGGTCCAGGGCCCCCAGGAGAGGCACTCCTTTGATCCCCATGCGGACCATGGCGAGCCGATCGGCAAAAGAGGCCCCGGGCTTCGCTTCCCTGTGCGGCGGGACCGCCGCGGGCACCAGATCCACCCGATCGAGCCCGAGATCCTCGGCCGCCTCCAGGGCCATTCGCAAGTGCCCCAGGTGGACCGGATCGAACGTGCCCCCCAGTATACCGAGCTTCAATGCTCCCCCTCAGCCCTCACCCCGCAAGAACAAGCTTTTCTCTCTGATCATACTGTGTTTTTCTGGTTTTCTCACCTCTCACCGTCACCCCTCACTGACTTCACTTTGTCAACCGGCACACCCCGTCCTCCTTCTCCATCCCGCTGGTCACCACGAGATTGTCCCGGTGAATCACCTCGTCGTCGTGCTTGAACCCGAGGGCGGCCTCGATCTCGTTGCTCCTGAGGCCCATGATCTTTCGAATGTCCCCGGAGTGGTAGTTCACCATGCCCACCGCCAGCTCGCGGCCGTTCCCGTCCACGAGGACCACCTTGTCCCCCAGGCTGAACCGCCCCCTGACCTCCAGGATGCCCGAAGGGAGCAGGCTCTTCCCGTTGCCGAGAATGGCTCTCTGCGCACCGCCGTCGATGACCAGCTCTCCCTTCGGGGCCTTGGTGAAGGCGATCCAGTGCTTTCGGCTGCAGAGCGGGATGTCCCGCGGCAGAAACAGGGTCCCCACCTCCGCCCCCTCGAAGATCCTGCCCAGGATGCCGGGCTCGAGCCCGTTGGCGATGATCGTGGGAACCCCGCCATGGGCGACCTTCTCGGCCGCCCGGATCTTGCTCGCCATGCCGCCCGTCCCCAGGAACCCCGGGATGGAGCTCGCATGCTGCATGATCTCGCGGCTCACCTCGTCCACGACGGTGATGAGCCCGGCGTCCTCGTTTGTCCTCGGATCCTTGTCAAAGAGGCCGTTGATGTCCGTCAGGTTGACGAGCAGGTGGGACTCGGTGAGGTTCGTGACCATGGCGCTCAGGTTGTCGTTGTCGCCGAACCCGATCTCGTCCACCACCACGGTGTCGTTCTCGTTGATG
>JAIPEI010000275.1 GCA_021737245.1 Deltaproteobacteria bacterium
GAAGCCCCTCAACCACTTTCTGCCGGGGTCCCGCGTGCTTTCGATCGCCACGACGGGATGCAACCTGCGCTGCCTCAACTGCCAGAACTGGGACATCTCCCAGAGGCGGCCGGAGGACGTGCGGCACGTCCAGATGTTCCCCGCAGCGGTGGTACAGGAGGCACGGAGACTGAGATCCGTGTCCATCGGCTACACCTACTCCGAGGCGGTTACGTTTTACGAGTACATGTTCGACACCGCGGCCCTGGCCCGGGAGGCGGGGATCCGCAATGTGCTCGTCTCCAACGGCTACATCAACCGGGACCCGCTCGCGCGTCTCGCGCGCGTCCTGGACGGGGCCAATATCAACCTGAAGTCCTTCGAGGACCGGATCTACCGTTGTCTGAACGGAGGCCGGCTCGAGCCGGTGCTTCAAACCCTCAAGACCCTCCACGAGGAGGGTGTCTGGCTGGAGATCACCACCCTCGTGGTCCCCACCTATGTGGACGACCCGGACATGATCCGCCGGATGTGCGGCTGGATTCTCGAGGAGCTGGGACCCGGCTACCCGCTCCACTTCACCCGGTTCCATCCCGACTACCGGCTGACCCGCCTTCCGCCCACTCCGGTGGCGACCCTGGAGCGATTCCGCGGGATCGCCCGGAGTGAAGGCATTCACCACGTGTACGTGGGCAACGTGCCCGGCCACGACGGCGGTCACACCTACTGTCACCAGTGCGGCCGCATGCTCGTCGAGCGGAAGGGATACCTGCTCGGAGTGTACGAGATCCGGAACGGCAGGTGCGCCACCTGCGGCACGCCGGTTCCCGGGAGGTGGGAGGAAGGCATGGCCTCGGCGGCGAAGCCGGCGCAGCCGGCGTTGTTGACAAACCCCGGATCATCCTTTACCTTCTAAGTGCCTGCGTTGAATGGAAAACCAATGTGCAGGGCGTTTGTGCGGCCCTGCAGGGGAAACCCGAAACGAGACCATGAAGTCGAACCGCTACGAGAAGCTGCTCACCGGCCTGATCGCCTCCAGGACCCGATTTTTTCTGTTGACGGTGGCCCTGTTTCTCGTGTATGCGGTCGGGTTTATCGTGTTCGACCATCTGGTGGTGAACGAACAGCGGTACGTCCTGTTCGCCTTCGGCCTGGTGGTCTCCAGCCTCGTCTTCTCGTGGCTGCTCGGGGGAAAGGCCGCTTTCGTTTATGTGACCTTCTTCAACCTGTTCTTCACCTTTGTTTACGCGAAACCGCTTTTCGACAAGGGGACCCTTTATGGGTCCCTCTTCCTGAGCCGGTCCTTCATCATCATCTTCGTGAGCTTCGTGGTGCTCATGCTCCTCATGGTGCTGATGGAGTCTCCGGCGGACAAGGTGCGGAAGAGGCTCGCCCGGGAGACCAAGGAGGAAAAGGAAAAGACGAGGCTCCTGGAGTTCCTGGTGACCGAGAGAAAGATCACCCAGGACGTGGTGGCCCAGTCCAACTTTGCCAAAGATGAGCTCCTGGTGCTGCAGGGCGCCTGGCGGTCCCAGATTCACAACATCATCAACGACCTTCCGGAGAGCAAGGAAAACGACCTCTACCGCCGTATCATCGAGCCTTTTCAGGAAGCGATTCTCAGGCATCTCAAGGGCTTGGAACGAAAGCTCACCTTCGAGCCCCTGCCCATGGACGTCCGGAAGCTGAGCCGGACGGTCGAAGAGGAGATCACGGCGGACCTGGCATCCTTGCGGAATCGCTACGATCTCGACGTCCGGCTTTCCAGCCTGAACGGCTTCCAGGGGCGCCGTGTGCAGTGCGATCCGCACAAGCTGGTGGAGATCCTGAGGAACCTGATCAAGAACGCGCAAAAGGCGATCGAGCTGAAGCAGATCGAGATGATGAAGGAGGATTTCGACGCCTACCGCGCCTTCCGGCCCTTTCTCTCGATCGTGCTGGGGGGGGAGGACGGCGTGCTGACGCTGGAGGTGACGGACAACGGCGGTGGGGTCAGCGAGGAGCATTTGGACAAGGTGTTTAAGGAGCCGATCCCCTCGTCCAAGAAGGACGGGTACGGTCTGGGCACAACCTTTGTCAAGTTTTTCGCCGAGCGCATGGGGTTCAACATCCGCGGAAGCAACGTGATGACCGAGCACGGTAAGGGCTTCCGGGTGACCCTGGAGATGCCGGTGGAGGATGAAACGGGCCACCGGGAACCGGAATCCATCCAAGGAGCTTGAGAAAATCATGCCGGAAGGCTATTTTGTCGTCCTGGCTGACGACGAAGAAAAGGTCCATCACACGATTCGGCTCTACCTGGAGAGAAACGAGGTCCTCAAGGAGCTCGAGTCGTTCTACACGCCGCTGGATCTTCTGGAGTACCTGAAGACCACGGACGACCCGGTGGACGTGATCCTGCTGGATATCCACTTCAAGGACTCCGGGCTCTCCGGGCTCGATGCGATCCCGTTCATACGGGAGGAGGCGCCTTACGTGCCCATCATCCTGCTCACGGGCATGGATTCCGAAGCCATTCGGGAAGCGGAAGGCTTCGCCAACACCTACTTCATCCCCAAACCCGTCTCCAGCGGGCAGCTCATCAAGATGATCGACTTCTACGTGGGGAAGGGCGAGCACGAGACGCGGGAGATCAGAGAGCTGGAGAAGCGGATCCAGGAGCATTTGGAGTACCAGACCCTTCTCGAGGAGGAGGTCAAGCGCGTCGAGGAGGACCGGGACAAGATCCGGGATCGGTTGGAGGGTACGGACGGCGGGAAGACCTTCGAGAGCCTGAGGAAGATCATCGACAACATTCTCAAGAACTCCGAGATGACCGACTATGCCATCGAGGATTTGGAAAGCATCTACTACAAGCAGTACGACATCTTCACCCACCTCGTGAATGAGCTGGTTCAGTTCGACCGGGACACCTTGACCTCCCCCGGCACGAACATCCACAAGTACCAGGGGGTGGAAGACGTTTACTCGGTCCGGCTCTCCCGCAAGGCCCGCCTCTTCGTGTACAAGGGGCCCAGCACGGCCAGGAAAAGGATCCTGCGCGTGGACCTGAGCCACGACAAGAGGGCCATCGAGAACTGGCTGAAGACCCATCACAAGCATTACGCGGACCCGAAGCCCGGCCGGGGCTCCCGAAAGACGTAACCACCCGATTCCCCGGGCTCCGGGATCGCCGTTCCGCCCTTGAAGGACTGGAACCAACCACATGTACAAGAACTTTTTCGGTTTCAAGGAAAGACCCTTCCAGCTGGTTCCCAACCCGGCCTATCTCTATTTGAGCCGGGGCCACGAGGAGGCCCTGGCCCACCTCACCTATGCCATCAGCCAGGGGGACGGGTTCGTCGAGATCACCGGAGAGGTGGGCACGGGGAAGACCACGCTCTGCCGCGCCTTCCTGGAGAACCTGGGCGAAAAAGGCACCGAAGCGGCCTTCATCTTCAACCCGAAGCTGGACGCCGTCCACCTGTTGAAGGCGATCAACGACGAGTTCGGAATCGACTCGAGCGCCGACAACATCAAGGATTTGATCGACACCCTGAACGAGTTCCTCCTTCGAAAAAAGGCCGAGGGTCACAAGGTCCTCCTGCTCATCGACGAGGCCCAGAACCTGAGCAAGGATGTGCTGGAGCAGCTCCGCCTCCTGTCCAACCTGGAGACCACGACGAGCAAGCTGCTTCAGATCATCCTGGTGGGGCAGCCCGAGCTCGGCGAGATGCTCGACTCCCACGACCTGAGACAGCTCGGCCAGCGGATCACCCTCAGCTGTCACCTGAGCCCGCTTTCCTTCCGCGAGACGCGGGAGTACATCCTGCACAGGCTGCGCGTGGCCTCGCGCAAGGAGGTGGTCCAGTTCACTCCTTCGGCCATGCATGCCGTTTATCATTACAGCGGGGGGATTCCGCGGTTGATCAACATCGCCTGCGATCGAGCGCTGCTTACGGCCTTCGGCCTGAACCGCAGAAAGGTGACCGCCGGGATTGCACGGTCCGCGGTGAGGGAGCTGGCCGACCGGCGATCCATCCAGCGGACGAGCCTCGGCCGGAGCTGGCGTCCCTGGCTGGCGGCCGCCGTGGTTGTGCTGGCCTTTGCAGCCGCCGGCCTCTACCTCCGCGAGGGGGGGGAAGAGCCTTCCGGCTTGAAGGCATCGACCCCGGACCCCGGATCGGCTGCGGATTCGCCCGGCGCCTCGACCCCGCCTCCTGAAGCCCCCAGGAGGGCCGAGCCGCCGCCTGATCCAGCTGAGGCGAGCGCGCCCGCCGAGGAGCCCGTCCGGGCTGAGATGGGGAGGACGGCCGCCGTGGAGAAGGCCGCCGTCGTGCCGCGGTCCGTGGAACGGGCTGAAACGCCGGAGGACCTGGATCGCTATCTTGCGGGAGTGGACGCAATGACCTCCCGCAGGACGGCCCTTCGCGCCGTGCTCGCCCTCTGGTCGCAGAATCCCGTCCTGAGTCCCTATCTGGACGACATGGAGCAGGGCGGGGACGTCTTCGAGTTTGCTGCAAAACAGAACGAGCTGGACGCCCACCTTGTGCGGGCGGATCTGCGCCTTCTGGAGAAGCTGAACGTCCCCGCTGTCCTTCGGATGTCCATCCCCGGCGGGGTGGTCCCGAGATATGTGACCCTGAGCAACATCCGAGGCGATGAGGTGACGCTTCGAGGAGGGACCGATGCGGACAATGTCATCCACACCCGAATCGATGTCCTCTACTCGCGATGGACCGGAGAGGCGTATCTTTTCTGGAAAAACTTCCTGAACTGTGAAGGGACGATCCCGATCCAGGCCGACCGGGAGTCCGTGATCACGTTGAAAATGCTTCTTCAGGACATCGGGTTCGAGAACGTGGAGGTCACGCCCTATTGGGATGAGCAGGTCCGGGACGCCGTGGAGGCGGTGCAGAGGCGGAACGGCATCAAGGTGGACGGCATCGTGGGGCCGGTCACGAAGATCGTCCTTTACAACGAGAAGAAGGATCTCGAGATTCCGCACATCGTGGATGAATTCCCTGGAACGTAAGGCCTTCTTTAACACCCGGGCTGCGGCCCTTGCGGCGTCCGGTGCCGGCCCGCTAGAGAGATCGAGTGCGGGTGTACCCCCGGAAGGAGAGGATTGCTCGTGAGTTCCATCCTGAAGGCGCTCAAGAAGGTCGAGGACGTTCATCCCGAGCCGAGGCGCACCGAGAGCTGGTCCCACGCCTTCGACTCCAGGGAGGCGATTCGGAGGCAGGCCCGCCGGTCCCGCACCGTCCGAACGGGATTGGTGGTCCTTTGCGTGGTCGCGGTCCTCGGTGTTGGGGGATGGTGGCTCCAGGGGCGGGGTGTTCAACCCGGGGGCGGCGCGGCGGATCCTGCAGGAAAGAGGCCGACGGAGAGCAGGGGAAACGAGCCTGCTCCCCCGGCCGAGCCCCGGGGGAGCGTTCGAACGGCCTCGAAGCCCGCGCCTGACCGGACGGCCGAAC
>JAIPEI010000276.1 GCA_021737245.1 Deltaproteobacteria bacterium
TTGCCATGAGGACCGCCCAAAGGAGCCTGATGGACTTTTCCGCGGCCTTCTTGTCCAGCCGATGGGCCAGTATCCGCTCGAAGAACCGGTCCAGGGCCTCGCAGTCCCACCAGCCGTCCATGTAGCTGTCCCCCAAGGCGAGAGAGCCTCCGGACAGGACGCGATCGTAAAACCCGGGGTGATGGACCTGAATATCCCAGGGGCGGCTCCCGTTGATCCGGACATCCGAGGGGGCGAACATCTCCTGCACCAGGATGGAGACCTTTGATTGGTTCATGACATCGACGCCTTTGGTTGGAGCAATAGCGCGCGCGTTATCGCGTGAATGGACCTCTCTCCAACGCCCTTGTATCTTTATAAAGGTTGGGGTCACGAATCACAAGCCTTTCACCGGACGGTCGAGCGCAGGCCGTTCATCGCCCCGCGTGGCCGGCCGGCGATCTTACCGAACGTTTCCTGTTGATGACACCGGACATGCTGTGATGGCATCATTCCTGCATTCATCAGGCTCGTTCTCCGCTGCATCATTATCCGTTCCCGTTCTATTTCGCGGATTGCGCGGCCCGGGAAAAGAACCGCTGCGAACCCGCCCATGACGAGCGAAGAAGAGGAACCGCATGGCCTCAGAGAACTTTATTGGACGGATCGACACAGATCGCGTCCTGGTGCTCATGAAAAGCTTCCATCGCATCACGGGAATTCCCTCCACCCTCCTCGATCCGGACGGCCGGATCGTGAGGAGCGAAGCGGGCAATGAGCTGGCTGTGGGATGGCAGCGGATCTGTCGCGACTTCCACCGTCAAAATCCCGAGACCCTGAAGCGGTGCAGGGAGAGCGACGCCTGGATCGCGAAACGGCTCCGGGCGGGTGAGCAATACATCTGCTACGAGTGCCTCAACGGGCTGGTGGATGCAGCCGTCCCGGTCGTGGTGGACGGGGAGCACCACCTGACCCTGTTCACCGGCCAGCTCTTCTTCGATCCGCCGGACCGGAAACGCTTTCGAAGGCAGGCCGCAGAGCTTGGGTTCGACGAAAACGGCTACCTCGAGGCGCTGGACGAGGTGCCGGTGATGACACGGGAGACCGTGGAGCAGGGCATGATGTTCCTCACCGACCTGGTGGAGCTCATCGGGGGGCTGGCCTTGGGCCGGGGACGGCTCCTGGAAATCAACCGGAGGGTCGAGCGGGAGCTGGAGAGCCTTTTCAAGCTCTCCTTGGACATGCTGTGCGTGGCCGGGTTCGACGGATACTTCAGGCACCTCAACCCGGCCTGGGAGCGCACCCTGGGCTGGACCGGGGAAGAGCTCCGGGACCGGCCCTGGATGGAGTTCGTCCACCCGGACGACCGGGAGCGCACCCTGGAGGCCGGGCGGATTCTGTCCGAGGGACGGGAGATCATCTCCTTTGAAAACCGCTACCACTGCAAGGACGGCTCCTACCGGTGGCTGTCCTGGAACTCGAGACCGCTCTTTGAGCAGGGCCTGATCTACGCGGCGGTCCGGGACGTCACCGCGGCCAAGGAGGCCGAGGAGGCGCTCCGTGAGCGGGACAGGCTCCAAGGCGCCCTGGAGACCGCGGGGGCGGCCTGCCACGAGCTCAACCAGCCCCTCCAGGCGATCACCGGGTTCGCCGACCTCCTCCTGCTGGAGGTGATGGACCAGGAAGGCCCTTCGGAAAAGGCCCGGAGGATCCAGCAGGCCGTTCGACTTATCGGCAGCATCACCCGCAAGCTCTCCGGCATCACCCGGTACCGGACCATGGACTACTTCCAGGGGAAGATCGTCGACATCGACCGGTCCCGGGACCCTGCGACGAAGGATAATGCACCTTAGCCGATCGCAACAACGTCCTCTCAGGCTTTGGAAGCGGACTCGAGATTTTCGCAATCCGACACCTTTGTACCTGCCATTTCATAGCCGGACGCCTTGACTCATCCAGTAAGAGAAGAACAAGGGTTCCGGGTCCTTCTTTCGAATCGCCTTGTTGCCCTCCCTACGGGTTGCCGGCACCACAAGGTTGAGAACGACGTCTTGTTCTTCAGCTTATACCATGGAGCCGGTCAAGAGACAAAAAAGAGGGCGAGCCGGATGTTCTTAAAGAACTTTGCCATGGTCTCGTCGGGACCCAGCCGGAGTTTTAACTGCGCCGGATCGGTGTTCTCTGGAAAACGGCGGGGCTTGGCAAAGTCCGGGCAAATCGTTTACACTGACGCGGACCGGAAAGAACGGAACAGGAAGAATCCGGACAAAGATCTCAGACCGGCACGCCAATGAAAGGACGATTCATGGGAAAGGAAGAGGATCTCAAGAAACGAACCCAGGAGACGGCCAAGACGCTCTTCGCCAAGGGCATCAAGATGGACCCGCCCTACCTGACCTGGAAGGCCTTTGACCGGGAGCTGGCCAACGAGCTCTCCATGCACATCACCGGGAACATCTACTCGCGGCAGGTGTTGACCCTGCCCGAGCGCCAGATGGCGGCCTGCGCCATGCTGGCGGCGCTCCGGGCAACGGACGAGCTCAAGCTTCACATCAACGGGGCGTTGAACGTGGGATGCGATCCCCGGAAGCTGGCTGAACTCTTTTTTCAGCTCTCCACCTACGGCGGTATGCCCGCAGTGAACGAGGCCCTGCAGGCCTATCGGGAGGTGCTCGAGGAGCGGGGCGAGTGGCCCATCGCGGACGGGCGGGGGGCGGTCTAGGGAGGAGCGAGGAGATGGAAGAAATCCGCGGGACGAGCAACCGCGGCCTGGAGGTGGATCTCTCCCTGGGCGAGATCCGGCCGTTCTCCATTTCAGGAGAGGACCGCCGGCTCTATCTGGGCGGTAAGGGGCTCGGGCTGAAGCTCCTGTACGACCGGATGGCGCCGGGGGTGGACCCGCTGGGAAAAGAGAACGTCCTGGCCTTCATGACCGGGGTCTTCTCCGGGACCGGCGCGCCCTGCAGCGCCCGGTTCGCCGCGGTGACCAAGTCGCCCCTCACCGGCCTCATGGCCGCTTCCTCCTGCGGGGGCCCCTTCGGTAAGGCCCTCAAGACGTCCGGATGGGACGCCCTGCTGATCCGCGGGTGCGCCGAGCGTCCGGTTCAGCTGGTGGTAGACACGAACGGCGGCCGCATCGAGGATGCGGGCCCGCTCTGGGGCCTGGACACGGTGGAGACCCAGGCCGCTCTGGGCCTCGGAAAGAAGGACGGAGCCCTGGTGATCGGCCCGGCCGGAGAGCACCGGGTCCTCTTTGCCAACACGGCCTCGGGACACAGGTTCTTCGGCCGGGGCGGCGTCGGGGCGGTCATGGGGGCCAAGGGGTTGAAGGCGGTCCGGGCCGAGGGCGGCGCGTTCCGGATTGTGCCGCAGGACCCGGCCCTCTTCGAGCGCATGCGAAAGCGCGCCACCGCCTATATCAACCGGAACCCGTTCACCGCCCATGCCTACCGAAGGTTCGGCACGGCGTCCAATCTGAGGTTCTGCACGGCGGGCGGCATCCTCCCGGTCCGGAACTTTCAGTCGGGAGACGATCCCGAGGCCGACCGGCTCTCTGGAGAGGCCATGAAGGAGCGGTACCGATCCAGGCCGAGCACCTGCAAACCCTGCACCATCCTCTGCGGCCACAAGGGGACCTTTCCGGACGGCTCCACGCGGCAGATCGCCGAGTACGAGACCGTGGCGCTCCTGGGGGCCAACCTGGGCGTGTTCGACCCGGACCGGGTCTCGGACTGGAACGAGCTGTGCGGCCGGCTGGGCATGGACACCATCAGCGCGGGCGGCACCATCGCCTTTGCCATGGAGGCGGGGGAGCGCGGGCTCATGGACACGGGTCTCCGATTCGGCTCGCCTGACGGCGTGGCCGAGATGCTGGAGGCGATCGCCCATCGCAGGGGGGCGGGGGCGGAGCTCGCCGACGGCGTTCGGAAGCTCTCCGGACGATACGGCGGGGACGCCTTTGCCATGCACGTCAAGGGCATGGAGGTGGCCGGGTACGACCCGCGGGGCTCGTGGGGACAGGGCCTGGCCTATGCCGTGGCCAACCGCGGCGCGTGCCATCTCTCGGCCACCCTCTTTCCGCTGGAGGTGTTCTTCGGGCTGCTGCGGCCCCGGACCGTCCGGGCCAAGGCCGAGTTCGTGCGGTTCCTGGAGAGTCTCTACGCCGCGGTCAACTCGCTCCAGACGTGTCTCTTCACGGCCTACGCCTACATGCTGGAGCCGCCGGCAAGCCGCCTCACGCCCAAGCCGCTCCTGGGCCTCACCATGCAGTATCTGCCGGGCCTCGCCCTCAAGCTCATGGACGTGACCACATTCAACCGCCTCTACCAGGCCATCACGGGTCTTCCCCTGTCCCAGGCCGAGATGCTGCGGGCCGGGGACCGCATCCACACCCTGGAACGCTGGATGAACACCCGCGAGGGCGTCTCCCGCAGGGACGACACCCTGCCTGCGCGGTTCCTCCTGGAGGACGACCCCGAGGATCCCCGGAGGCGGGCGGTCCCGCTGGACCCCATGCTGGACCGCTACTACCGGATCCGGGGGTTCGACCGCAACGGCGTCCCCACGCCCGAGACGCTGGAGGGCCTGGGCATTCCGGCCGGAGACTCCCCGGGACGAGGGCCTCAGGCGGCCAGGTAGCCGTCAGTGACAAGGCCGGAGCAGAAAAGGGGCTGGAGGGTTGAGCCTCCGGCCCCTTGAGTGACGAGACGTTGTGGGCAGGCTATCAGGCTGCAGTCTTGGGTTCAGGATGCCAGTAGCGTTCTCTCAGCTCGCGGCGAAGGATCTTGTACCCTCCACCGGTCATGGGGATCTCCGAGAGCTCCACGAAATCGACGCTCTTGGGTTTTTTGTAGGAAGCCATGCGCTTTTTGCAGTGCGCTATTATCTCACCCTCAGAAAGTGTCTCTCCCTTCTTCGGAACGATGACCGCTTTGACCGCTTCACCCCACTTTTCATCCGGCACACCGATCACGCAGACTAGATGGACAGCAGGATGGGAGGCGATCACGTCCTCCACTTCACGGGGGTAGACATTCATCCCGCCGCTGACGATCATGTCCTTTTTTCGATCTACCACGTAGTAGAACCCATCCTCGTCCACCCGCACAACATCCCCCGAGTACCACCAGCCGTCCCGAAAGTCTGCGGTTTCGGGCTTGTTCCAGTAGCCGTCACTCACGGCATCTCCCCGGATCGCCAGCTCCCCGGTCCCCCCGGGACCCACCTCGTTTCCGTCATCGTCGACCACCTTGGTTTGGTACCCGAGACAGGCCCGGCCGATGGAGGTCAGCCGATGAGAGAGCTTTCCTTCCAAGCTCTCCTCCTGGGGCCGAAGCACCGTACCCAGCAAGGCGGTCTCCGTGGTCCCGTAAAGCTGGATGAATGAATCCCCGAGATACTCGGCCCCTTCCTTGAGGAGTTCCTCGGAAATGGGAGCA
>JAIPEI010000001.1 GCA_021737245.1 Deltaproteobacteria bacterium
AAGAAGCCCGGCCACCACGATTCCGAAGAGGATGTAGATCGAGGACTCCCGAAGAAGCTCCCAGGCGGCCAGGATGGTGTCGATGATGAAAGGCATGACCGGTGAAACACCCGAGTCCTGCGGCGACCCGCAGGCTAAGTCTGCGATGCACGCACTGTTTCGTCACGATACGTGATTGAATCATTGATTCTGTGTTCCACTATGGCCACTCCGGACCATTTGTCAACCCGCAGACTTCCTCCGTCGAACCCCATGGAGGGGGGTCGCCTCTTCCCTGTCCTGCCGGGTCCGGCGTTGTTCGGGGGCACGTTGCGCTACCAAGGTTGCGTTCAAGGTTGCGTTGACACATTGCGGCATTTGTCCTAAGTTGTCCAACGCGACATCGTTCCGGAAGCACCCCCCTCCTTTCATTTTCGCGATCCAGGAGTCGCTATGCATATTCGAAGGATCTCCTTCCTCGTCGAGGACTATCCCACAGACGCTTACTATCCTTTCAACCTGGAGACGTTTCGCCGCACCAGGCAGCTCGAGTTTCCCTCCACCGTTACCATGCTCGTGGGAGAGAACGGGAGCGGGAAGTCCACGCTCCTGCATGCTGTTGCCAACCGCTGCGGCATTCACATCTGGAAAACCATCGAAACCAGCCGCTACGAGCTCAATCCGTACGAGCAGCTCCTGTGGCGCTTCATCGACGTGGAGTGGTGCGGGGATTACGTGCACGGCTCCTTTTTTTCTTCGGAGATGTTCCACGATTTCGCCAGGAACCTGGACGAGTGGGCCGTGTCCGATCCGGACTCGCTGAGGTATTTCGGTGGAAAATCCCTCATGACCCAGTCCCACGGCCAGTCCCTGATGAGCTACTTCAGCGCCCGGTATCGGATCAAGGGGCTATACCTGTTGGACGAACCCGAGACCGCGCTCTCTCCCAGAACCCAGCTCAGCCTGCTGGAGCTGCTCGAGGAAATGGGGAAGGCCGGGCACGCACAGTTCATCGTAGCCACCCACTCGCCGATCCTCCTGGCCTGCAGGGGGGCGACCATATACAGCTTCGATGAGATCCCCATCAGCGAGGTGTCTTACGAGGACACGGAGCACTACCAGGTCTACCGGGACTTCATGAAAGAGATGGAACGCAGGCTGGAGGAGGGCGGGAGCTGAGTTTCCCCGCGGATCCTGATCGGGGAATCGGACAGGGAAGCTTATCGTTTCAGGGGCCCGGGAGGCAGGAAGACGGGCCAGCCAGGGTTCGCCGGAGCAGCGGATTGGATCGAGCAGATCGAGAAGGGCGGATCCGCGCCCAGATCGTCGACGGAATTTACCGCCAGGCACCGGGGGGGATGGTCGCTACACTGGCCAACGCCCTGATTCTCGCCGCCGTCCTCCTGGGGGAGGTCCAGGCCGTTGCCGTCGGGACCTGGCTCGCTGCCGTGATTCTCCTCCTCGTCGCCCGGGCGGCTCTGGTGTTATTCTATCGGAGATCGTCTCCGCCTCCGGAGCTGGCCCGGGTGTGGGAAAGAAGGTTCATGGTCGGGCTGTTCCTGTCCGGGCTCCTGTGGGGGAGCACCGCCGTTTTTCTCTTTCCCGTGAACGCACCCCTGCATCAGGCGTTTCTCGCCATTGTCCTGTGCGGCATGGCCGCCGGGGCCGTGGGTTCTTTTTTTTTCCTGGTGGAGATGTTCGCTCTCTTCACCTTTCCCGCCCTGACTCCATTGATCGTTCGTTTCCTTCTGATTCCCGGCGGGGTATACCTCGCACTGGCCGCGATGACCGCTCTGTTCGTCGCGTTGACCGTGGCGACCGCCCGACGCACCAGCCGGGCCAACTGGGAGCGGGTGGAGCTCAAGGAGACGTTCGCCGACATGCTCGAGGACCGAACCTCGGAGCTCACCCGAAGCAACCGACGATTGAGAGCGGAGAACGAGGAGCGGAGGCGGGCTGAAAAGGCGCTTGCGGAAACCGAAAAAAGATACCGAAACCTGTTCGACAACATCCCGGACCTGCTCTATGCCCATGATCTGGAAGGGAGGATGCTGGAGGCGAACCGATCTTGGGAGCGATACGGCTTCAATCGAGACGATCTGGTGGGTCTGTCCGCCCGGAGGATCCTGTCCGAGCAGGTGAAGGGTGAGTTCGACGACTATCTCGCAAGGATTCTGGAGGACGGCTTTACCGAAGGGTTGATGCAGATTCGGGGAAAGGACGGGGGAACGTTCACGGTGGAGTATCGGAGCGATCTGGTTCGGGACGACGAGGACCGGCCGGTGGCGGTTCGGGGGGCGGGCAGGGATGTCACGGATCGGATTCAGGCTCACAAGGAGAAGCGGGAACTGGAGGCCCAGCTCATGCAGGCCCAGCGCTTGAAGGCGATCGGGACGCTGGCGGGTGGGATTGCCCATAACTTCAACAACCTGCTCATGGGCATCCAGGGGAACGTTTCGCTCGGTGTTCTGGAGATCGACGCGGGGCACCCGCTCGAGCAGCGGCTGGCGAGGATCGATCGCCTGGTCGGGCGAGGCTCCGAGCTGACCAGCCATCTCCTGGCCTATGCGCGCGAGGGAAAGGTCCAGGTCCGGCCCCTGGACATCAACGAGGTCGTGAAGAACACGGCCTCCGCATTCGGTGAGACCCGAAAGGAGATGCGGGTGCACCTCGATCTGGCGGAGGGGTTGGGCCTCGTCGAGGCGGATCTTTCGCAGATCAGACAGGCCGTCCTGAACCTTTGCATCAACGCGGCCGAAGCCATGCCCGGCGGGGGGGAGCTCCGGATTCGGACGCGGGGCAGGCGTGGGGACGAGGTTCGGGAAGCCCGGCCTGACGCGAAGCATTGCGACTACGTAAAAATGACCATTCTGGACACCGGCGTGGGCATGGATCAAGAGACCATGGCAAGAGTCTTCGATCCCTTTTTTACGACCAAGGGGGTCGGCCAGGGAACCGGATTGGGACTGGCGTCCGTACACGGCATCGTGGAAAGCCACGGAGGGCTCATCGAAGTCGATTCCGAGGTCGGCCGGGGGACACGTTTCGATGTGTATCTCCCCGTGGCCGTCGGCCGAGGAAGGGAGGGTAAGCTCATGGAGGAGCAGACAAAGCACGGCCCTCGGACCGTGCTCCTGGTGGACGACGAACCGATCATCGTGGAGGTGGGGGAGCAGATGCTGGGGTCGCTGGGTTTCCGCGTTTTTACGGCGGGAAGCGGCCGGGAGGCCTTGAAGGTTTACGAGCGTTACGCCGGCGAGATCGACCTGGTCGTTCTGGACATGATCATGCCGGACATGAGCGGCGGCGAGACCTTCGATCGCCTCAAGGAGGCCGATCCCGGCGTGCGCGTGCTGCTCTCGAGCGGATACAGTATCGACGGTGAGGCGAGGGAGATTCTGGACCGGGGGTGCAGCGGCTTCATTCAGAAGCCGTTTCGCCTGTCCGACTTGTCGGATGTGCTCGACGAGCTGATGGCGGGGGGTGAAACGGATTCGCAGGCCTGATCGCGGGCGGCCGGGTGACGCAAAGGTTTCGCAGATCTACTCCTTGCGGTACAACGCAAGGATTCCGTTCAGCGCGCGGACCGGTGTGAGCAGGTCGAAGCCGGGGAGGCGGGGCTGAATCCGTTCCAGACCGTAGACTGCGAAGACCGCGCCCGATCTTGCCTTGCGGGCGATCAGCGCGGCGAACTCCTCCTGCATGGTGAGATAGGTGTAGAAGAGGTCGAAGTCCTCGAACCTGAGGCCGGTATCGCTCTCGATTTTATCATGAAGGGCGTCGTCCGTGGAGTCCCCTTCGAAGAGCCGGATGTTCCCGGGAATGGGGGGAAGACCCCTCCGGGACAGCTCGGCCTCGAGCTCCCGCTTCAGCTCGGCATGGTCGTCGAGGATCCAGTCGTCCATCTCCACGCCCACGGACCGGCGGACCAGCCAGCTGAGGAAAACGTTCACGCGGCCGTCGGCGCAGCCCATGTCCAGGAAGCGGGTCTTGCCCGGGATCAGGATGCCGTCGTACACCAGCGGCTCGAGGCAGGGAAGCAGCCTGGCCAGCTCGCTGGATCGCCGAAATCCCAGGGAGCCGACGTCGCCCACCCGGCGCTCGTCGCAGAAGCGGGCGACCGCCTCCAGCGTGGTCTGCAGCTCATAACACCTCAACACCTCAACACCTTCCTCACCCTTTCCTCCAGGAGAAAGAGGGTCCCGATCTCCTCCCCTTCGCTTTCCCGGAGCGGGGTGAGACGCTCAGGATCGATGCGGTGGGTGATCTTGGCGCACAGGTAGTTGATGCAGATCACATGGCGGGCCGACAGGAGGCATCCGGTACGGCCCAGGAAGAAGCATCCCGCCGGATCGAGCCGTTCCCCGGGAAGCGGCCTGCCCAGCAGTCGGTTGATCAGCAGCAGCAGCCCGCTGTATCGATCCTCGATGCCCCTCCCGCAGCAGGAGCCCCCTTCCCGGAGACCGCACTCGCTGCAGCAGTCCGCAACACCCGATTCGAGCATCCGGCGGCGGGGCGCTTCCGCGGCCGCCCTGAACCGCGCGAGCAGATCCGCGACGGCCGGATCCGCCGACAGGCGGGCGCCGGCTTCCCGGTAGCAGGACTCCGCCCACGCAATCCTCTCTGCGACGGGACTGCCCAGGGAGCCGTTCCCGCCGGGTGTAAACTCAGGCCTTCTTTTTCCCGCTCGACTTTCGGCCACCGGACTTTTCCCTTCCTTTTTCCTCGGCGGGCTCGGCGTTCCCGAACTTCTTGAGCCCTTCGGCCAGCTCCCGAAGTTTCCGGTCCACAAGGTCATTGATGCTGTTCTTGGTGTAAGTGCCGTCGGCCTTCCTCTTGCCGGCCGGCCTGCCGGACAGGATCTCGATGCCCTCGTCGATGGTCTTGACGGACCAGATGTGAAACCTTCCCTTTTCCACCGCCTCCACCACGTCCTTGCGCAGCATCAGATCCTTGAGGTTCGCCTCGGGAATCATGACGCCCTGGTTTCCGGTCATGCCGATCTTCCGGCAGCAGTCGAAGTACCCCTCGATCTTCTGGTTGACCCCTCCGATGGCCTGCACCTCTCCTTTCTGGTTCACGGATCCTGTCACGGCGATGTACTGCTTCAGCGGTAGGTCCGCCAGGCTCGAGAGCAGGGTATAGACCTCGGTGGACGACGCGCTGTCCCCTTCCACCCCTCCGTAGGACTGCTCGAAGGCGATGCTGGCGCTCACAGTGAGCGGCTTCTCCTGTGCGTACTTGTGGCGGAGGTAGCCGCTGAGGATGAAAACGCCCTTGTTGTGGGTCTTGCCCGAAAGATCGGACTCCCTCTCGATGTTGATGATGCCGGCCCGTCCCATGGACGTGGAAGCCGTGATCCGGTTGGGCTTGCCGAAGGCGTAGTCCCCCAGGTCGTAAACCGCGAGCCCGTTGACCTGCCCCACCTTTTCCCCGTCCACGTCGATCATCAGGGTTCCCCGGTCGATCATCTCCTGGATCTTCTCCTCCACCAGGTTGGAGCGGTACACCCTGGCGTCGACGGCCCGGTCCACGTGCTCGGCGCGAACCGACGGGGCCTTGTCCTGGCCGGACCAGTAGTCGGCCTCGCGGATGATGTCTGTAATTTCGGAAAAGCTGGTGGAGAGCTTCTCCTGCCTCCCGGTCATGCGGACCGCCTCCTCGACCAGGGCGGCCACGCTCGTTCGGTCGAACGGCTTGAGCTTGTCGTCCTCCACCCTCATCTTGATGAACTCGGCGAACCGGTGAATGGACTCTTCCGTCTTGTCCATGGACGTGTCAAAGGCGGCGCGCACCTTGAAGATCTTTGGGACGTCCTCGTCGTAGCGCAGCAGGAGGTAGTAGACATAGTCCTCGGAGATGACGATCACCTTGGTGGTCATGTCCACCGGCTCGGGCTTCAGGCCGGTGGTCGTGAAGAGGTAGAACGGATCGTAGGTCTGGATCTCCATTTTCTCGGTCTTCAGGGCGCGCTTGAGAGAGGGCCAGACGCCCGGTTCGATCAGGGCGTCCATGAGGTTGATCACCAGGTACCCGCCGCTCGCCTTGACCAGAGAGCCGGCGCGGATCTTGCTGAAGTCCGTCCGCCACACGCCGCTTCGGTCCACCACGCGTTCGATGAAGCCGAACAGGTTGCGGTAGGTGGGGTAGGTTTCCACGATGACCGGAACCGCCGACCGCTCCGAGTTGTCCACGATCACGTTGACCTGGTAAGGCTGGAATGGATCGCCTTCGGTGAGGATGAACGGGAACCCCTGCATCTGCTCCTTGCCCTGTGTCTGGAAGATCCTGATGTTTTCTCCCAGGTCCTCAAGCATGTCGTCGAGAAACTTCTGAACCTTTTCCACTTCGTACTTCCTGCGGATGGAGGCCAGGCCGTCCTCGGCCAGGTTCTTGAACAGCATGGTGTCCGTCTTCTCGACGTTCTCCTGGACCTCTTTCTGGAGGTCGCGAAGCTCGAGGAAGATCTGATCCACCTGCTCCCGCAGCTCCGCCTGCTTCTTCTTCAGGACCTCGTACTCCTCCTGGGGAAAACGCCCCTTCTCCACCATGGCCTCGATCTGGTCGATGTGGGTGGGGTTGCCGTCGACCAGGGGGACGACCTCGGGACGCTTGATGTCCCCCAACTGCATGTCCACCAGGGCGAACCCTTCTTCCCGAACCTTTTTGTCCAGGTCTTTGAAGAATCCCTTGCCCTTCTTTTCATAAGCCTGCATGATCTCTTTCTTGCGGCTCAGGTAGTCCTGGCTTTCAAAGAGCGCCGGCACCTCCCGCTTCAGGCTCTCGATGAAATCGTGAATGTCCTTCTTGAAGGCGCCGCCCTTTCCCGCGCTGAACCGGAGCAGGATGGGATTGTCCGGGGACTTGAAGTTGTTCACGTAGCAGAGATCGTCCGGGATCTCGACCCCCTTCTGCTCGGCCATCTGCTCGAGAAGCTTTCGCACCGTGGACATGCGACCCGTCCCGGCGATCCCGGTAACATAGATGTTGTACCCCGGCTTGTGCATGCCCATGCCGAACCGGAAGGCTTCCACACCGCGGTCCTGGCCGATGATCTTTTTCAGGGGTTTCAGGTCGTCCGTGGTCTGGAAAGGCAGAGACGCTGCGTCCAACCGCCATCTCAGCTGATTGAGCGGTGCTCTGTGGGTGCTCGATTTTTTCTTTGAGGGCATTGCGGACCTCCTCGAAGGCTCAGGCTCCTTCGGTTCACATGATGACTGTGTCTTCGCAGCCGCCGGCCGGGCGGAGTCAGGCGATCCGGATCTCAATTTCACGCGCGGGATCGGTCTTTCGTTTGGGCAGGACGATCTCCAGTACTCCTTCGTTGTAGCTCGCCGAAGCTTCTTCGGGAACGATCCGGGAGGGCAGCCGCAGCCGCCGTACAAATGCATCGTACCGCGCTTCCGTCTTTCGAACGGTGTCGTTTCCCCGCCTGCGTTCCGTTCGACTCGCGCACCGGATCGTCAGCCGGTCCTCCGACACCCGGACGGTGAGGTTGGCCGGGTCGATGTCCGGGATCCGGGCCCGGAGCAGAAGCGATTCCTCCCGGTCGAGGATCTCGATCGAGTCGATCCCCCCGGCGGGCGGCAGGGCGGGAGTCATGCAGAAATCGTCCCAGACGCGTTCGAACATGCGTCCCATGTCACGCCTCAGTCGGTTCATTTCTTCGATCTTCCAGATGGACAGCTCAGCCATGCTTCGACCTCCCGGCGGTTTTGCTGTAGGTGAACAAGATGGCCGGAGAACGACCAGCGGCCTTCGATCCGGCGCCCTGCCTACATTCTATGGAGGTGCTCGATTCGCTGCAAGCCCCTTTTGAACGCCTGGGCCGCTGTGCTCTTTACAAGCGGAAAAGCGGCGGGTAAAGTGCGCTGAAGGTCGATGGAGCAAAAGGTCCGGGGCTTCAAATGGGAATCACGCCGTTCAAGAAGACAAACAACCGTGCGGTTCTGGGGTTCCTGCTTCCTTTCGTGGCCATGGGGTCGGCCTGCGGGGTGGTCCTCTGGAATCGGGCCTACGGGCTGCCGTTTCCGGTCTGGCTGCCGATCCTCGTGCTGGTTCCCGTCCTTCTGGCCTGGGGGCTCTTCTTCTCGATCACATCGATTCCGCGCATCGAGGATCTCGGGGACAAGGACTATGCCTACTCCGGGCTCGTTCTCAACCTGTTCCTCGTCCTGCTCCTCTTCTCGAGCATCCTC
The DNA here is from genome assembly GCA_021737245.1 of Deltaproteobacteria bacterium. GTDB lineage: Bacteria > Desulfobacterota > DSM-4660 > Desulfatiglandales > HGW-15 > JAIPEI01. Next base: position 8,178 of record JAIPEI010000001.1, read on the forward strand.
TACTACCTTGTCCGCATTCATCCGGGCACATGACCCCGATGGTGTCTCCTCTCCGGTGACACCGGAGCGGTACGTGTCCGGGCTCCCTCCCGCTCATGACGTCACCCGCAGGTGACTTCAAAGCCTCCCGTCCATATCACCGGATGGTGACAGAAAACCGGGTGGACCGGTCTTTTGACCACGCGACCTTGGCCTGAAGGCCTCCTCGAGACCCTTGGGAGGAGGCCCGGCCTCTCTCTTCGATACTCCACATCTGGTGGTCCATAAACACTGGGGCACACGCTGTGGCGTGTCATTGACCACCCCCTCCCCTGTGCGTTTCCAGGGTCGCGTCCGGTTTTTCAGTGGAGCATTTTTCCCTTGACAAGCCGGGGAGTTATCGGGTAAAAGTGTCACAAAGTGGAACTTAGTGTCATAAAGTGGTGCCCCGGCATGTTCAAAGGACGCTCCCGACATACCCTGGACGAGAAAGGACGGCTGGCCGTCCCTGCTCGTTTCAAGGAGGCCCTCCAGCAGAAGGGCAACGACGTTCTGGTGCTCACGAACCACGACAGTTGCCTCTGGGCGTTTGCCCTGGACGACTGGCGCGCCATTGAGGAGAAAGCTGCAAATCTCTCCCTTTTCAACCATGCTGCCAACCGTTATCTGCGCTATTTTATCTCCGGTGCGCAGGAATGTCCACTCAAACAGGGCCGCATCACCATTCCTCCGGATCTGCGGGACATCGCCGGCTTGACCAAAGAGGTCGTACTCGTCGGTGAGCTGAAGATCTTCGAGATCTGGGATCGGGAGCGGTGGGAGGACGAGTTCGAGACGGCGAGACAGAGCTTTCCCCAGGACAGCCAGGCCCTCTCGGAGCTGGGCATTTAGAGGTGAGAACCCTTGGAGTTCCCTCACGAACCGGTGCTCGTCGAGGAGGTGGTTCGAGACCTCCTGATCCGACCCGACGGGCTGTATGTGGATGGGACCTGCGGGAGCGGGGGGCACAGTCTGCCCGTCGCGGAAGCGTTGTCGAAGGAGGGGCGGCTGATCTGCCTGGACCGGGACCCCGAGGCCGTTCGCCGTTGCAGAGTCCGGTTGTCCTTTCTGGGAGAGCGGGTGGCGGTGCACAGGGCGAACTACGCGGACCTGGGGATCTTGCTCGAGGAGAGGGGCTCGGGAGGTGTGGACGGGATTCTGCTCGATCTGGGACTGTCGACCTATCAGCTCGATCAATCCGGCAGGGGTTTCAGCTTCCAGAGGAGCGAACCGCTGGACATGCGGATGGATCCGGAAAGCGGAGTGCCGGCCGCTCACCTGGTCAACACGCTGCCGGAGCGCGAGCTGGAGCGCATCTTGAAGAAGTACGGTGAAGAGAGAAAAGCACGGGCGATCGCCCGAGCCATCGTTCGAGCCCGGAGTGATGAGGAGATCATGACCGCATCCCGGCTGGCCTCGCTGGTGAGATCCGTGGTCCCGCGCGCGCACTGGCCCGGGGCCAAGGATCCGGCCACGCGAACCTTTCAGGCGCTGCGGATCGCTGTAAACCGGGAGCTGGAGAATCTCGGGCTGTTTCTGGACAAGGTGCCCGAATGGATTCACCGGGGAGGGCGGCTCGTGATCCTGAGCTATCACTCCCTCGAGGACAGGATGGTGAAGCAGGCCTTTCGAGCTTGGGAAAAGGGATGCACCTGCCCGCCGGATTTTCCCGTCTGTACCTGCGGGAAAAGCCCCCTGTTCCGGCCGATTCGGCGGGATGGGCTGAAGCCGACGGAAAGGGAGATTGCCGAAAACCCCAGGGCCCGCAGCGCCGTCCTGCGGTCGGCAGAAAGGATTTGAGCCATGGGTGGTCGAAAAACAAGGAACGAGTTGAACAGGCTGCGGAATCATGGAACCGGCGTTCGGATTCACAATGCGAAGAAAAAGGACCGCGAGCTCCGGTTGACACCCCGTCAGATCGTGGTCATCTCCATCATGTTCCTCATCTTCATGGGGAGCGGGATCGGCTATGTCTGGTCGAACTTCGAAGGTACCCAGATCGGCTATGACCTGAGCCGTCTCCAGAAGCGGGAGATGGAGCTCACGGAGCTTCATCGCAAGCTCAAGCTTGAGCTCGCCTTCCTGAAGTCGCCGCAGTACCTGGAGCAGGCGGCCCGGAAAGCCGGTCTTCACCCGACGGACCCCGATCAGGTGATCCTGATTCCATGAGATTTACGGAAAAGAAATGGATCCGATTCCGCATTTATGTTGTCGCGACGGTGTTCGCGCTGGGACTTGCGGTGATCCTCGCACGGGGATATCAGCTCCAGGTCCGCGAACGGGACAAGCTCACCAGGATCGCCCGCAAAGGGTACAGTGGAACCGTGAAGCTCCCCCCCATGCGGGGCACGATCTATGACCGGAAGGGAAACGAGCTCGCGGTAAGCATCGAGGTGGCTTCCGTCTATGCCCATCCCCAGCGTGTCGAGGACAAGGCCGGGACCGCCGGGAAGCTCGCCCGGGTTCTTTCGCTTTCGAAAGCGGAGGTGCAGAGGGAGCTCGAAAAGAAGACGCCGTTCGTCTGGCTGCGCCGAAGGGTTCCGCCCGAGCTGGCGGAGCGTATCCGGAAGCTCGGGCTCAAGGGCGTCGGCACGACGGCCGAATCCAAACGCTTTTATCCCGGAAAGGAGATTGCGGGACACCTCATCGGCTTTTCGGGAACGGACAACCAGGGCCTGGAAGGTCTGGAAAAGGCCTATGACCGGTACCTCAAAGGCCCCGAGTATGTGCTGATCCAGATGCGGGACGCCCTTCGGCGACCGTTTTTCGTAAGCCGGCCCACGCCCCGGGAGGAGGACGGGACGGTTCGATCCATGCACGATCTCGTGCTGACGATCGACAAACATATCCAGTACAAGGCCCAGCAGGCGCTGAAGGAGGCGGTGGAACGGGCGAAGGCCGAGAGCGGCCAATGCGTCGTCGTGGATCCACAGAGCGGGGAGATCCTGGCCATGGCCGTGGTCCCCGCCTTCAACCCGAACTCCTTCGGCGAATACGAGCCGGAGGACTGGCGCAACCGGGTGATCACGGACTGCTACGAGCCGGGCTCCACCATGAAGGCCTTCCTGATCTCCGCCGCATTGGAAAAGACCGTTGTGTCTCCGCAGACGCGTTTCCACTGCGAGAACGGAAAATTCAAGGTTGCCAACCATGTGATTCACGACACCCACGAGTACGCGGAGCTCACGGCGGAAGATATCGTGGTGCTTTCGAGCAACATCGGCGCGGTCAAGATCGGGTGGAAGCTGGGCTATCGGACCTTCACGGACTACCTGCGGGGGTTCGGCTTCGGGAAGAAGAGCGGTGTGGACCTGATCGGAGAGCGGGCGGGCTTCATTCGTCCCGCGGCCGAGGCCCGGCCGATTGATCGGGCCAACATCTTCTTCGGGCAGGGATTGACGGTGACCTCCATCCAGCTCGCCATGGCCATGGGAGCCGTCGCCAACAACGGGCGTCTGATGAGGCCTTACGTGGTCAAGGAGATCCGGGAGGCGAACGGCCGGGTCGTTCGGCGCACTCAGCCCCAGGTCGTCCGGCGGGTTCTCTCTCCGGATACGGCCCGGAAGGTCAAGAGAATCCTCAGCGGTGTGGTGAGCGACCGGGGGACCGCTCCGCGCGCGGCGATCGCGGGCTATCAGGCCGCCGGGAAGACCGGCACCGCCCAGAAGGTGGACCCGAAGACGAAACGGTACTCGAGGAGCAAGTACGTGGCGCTCTTCGTGGGGTTTGTCCCCGTGGACGATCCCAGACTGGTCTGTCTCGTGCTGGTGAACGAACCCAAGGGGAGCAGTTACGGGGGGGTGGTGGCCGCCCCGGCCTTCGGGGAGATCGGCCGGTGGGCCCTGAATCATCTCCGGGTGACTCCGCGCCTGAAGCTGGCGTCAGCCTATGAAAATACCGGGACGCGCGAGGAGGCGACCTTCGAGTTGGTGAAAGAGGGCGGAAGCGTCGGGACAGGAGAGGAGCGGGCGGGCATGAATGAAAACCGTGCGGGGAAGGGGGGCGCGGCCGTTCCGTCGGAGAGGAGGCTTCCCGATTTTCGTGGAGAGTCCATGAGGGAGGTCCTCCGGAAGGGCACCGACCTGGGCGTTCGTGTGGTTCTCGAGGGAAGCGGACTGGCGGTCGAACAGGAGCCCGAGGCGGGTGTGGGGCTGAGCCGCGTGAGCACGGTACGCGTACGCTTCAATCCGCCCCTCTGAATCGAGTCCGGGCAGGCGATCCATGCAGGGGAAAAGGAACGGAAATCGAATGGAGCTGGGGCGACTCATCCAGGGCCTGAAGGGGGCGGAACTGCTCCGGGGCGACCTGCACCGCAAGGTCGATGGTGTGGCGTACGATTCACGGAACATTCGACCCGGATATCTCTTCGTGGCCGTCAAGGGACACACGCAGGACGGCCATGCGTTTCTTCAGGAGGCCGCGGATCGCGGAGCCGGGGTTCTGGTGGCGGAAACGTTTCCCGAAATCGGGGGGGATGCGGCCATGATCCGCGTCCCCGACACGCGGGAAGCCATGACGCACATCGGGGCCCGGTTTTTCGATGAGCCGTACCGGGCGATGGAGATCGTCGGCATTACGGGGACCAACGGGAAGACGTCCACGACCTACCTCCTGGAATCCATTCTCCGGGCGGCCGGGACCCGTCCCGGCGTGATCGGCACCATCAACTACCGCTACGGGAAGACGAGCAGACCGGCGCCCGTGACCACTCCCGAGTCCCTGGACCTGATGGCCGTGCTTCGGGAAATGGCGGACCACGGCGTCACTCACGCGGTGATGGAGGTCTCGAGCCATGCGCTGGAGCAGGGCCGGGTTCGAGGCTGCCCCATGCGGGTGGTGGTCTTCACGAATCTCTCCAGGGATCATTTGGACTATCACTCGGGCATGGACTCCTACTTCATGGCCAAGAGCATCCTGTTTCGGCCCCGCGAAGGCGGAGGAGTTCCGGGGGAAGGGGCGGCCGTGATCAACCTGGACGATCCGAGGGGGGCGGAGCTGGTTTCCCTGTCCGGAAGACCGGTCCGAACCTACGGGCTTCAGCAACGTTGCGATGTCCGAGCGGAAATCCTGTCCGAGGATCGGAACGGTCTGCGGGCGAGGCTGAGGGCGTCGGAAGGGGAGGTTGTGATCCAATCGTCCCTGATCGGGCGGATCAATCTCTACAACATCCTCGCCGCTGCGGGTGCGGCCCTCTCCCTCGGCGTCGGCCTGGATGAGGTGGCCTCCGGCGTCGAGCAGGTGCGAAGCATCCCGGGAAGACTGGAGCGAGTGGAGAACGAGCGCGGTTTGAGCATCCTGGTGGACTACGCCCACACGCCGGATGCCCTGCAGAAGGCCCTGGAAACGGTTCGACCCCTGGTGGACGGGCGGCTCATCACGGTGTTCGGCTGCGGTGGAGATCGGGATCGCGGAAAGCGGCCCGAAATGGGGCGGATAGGGGGAAGGTTGAGCGACCTCGTCGTGGTGACGTCCGACAACCCGCGAACCGAAAACCCGCTGGAGATCATCGCCCAGGTGGAGGATGGGGTGCGGGCTTCCGGTCTCCCGCGCCTTCGAAACGGGACGACGGACCCGGGAGGTCGTGAAGGGTACGCGGTGGAGCCCGACCGGAGGAAGGCGATCCGGCTCGCCGTAGCGGCTGCGACTCGAAAAGACATGGTCCTCATCGCAGGAAAGGGTCATGAGGACTACCAGGTTCTGGGAACGGAACGGGTTCACTTCGACGATCGGGAGGAAGCGGCCATTGCGGCCGAAGTGAGTTCCGGTTGACAACGGAAGAAAGGGGGAGGCCCTGTCCATGGCCGCCTCGTGGGGACGCATCACGGCCGGGGAGATCGCAGGCGCCGCAAACGGGGCCCTGATCGAGGGATCCGCGGACGCGGTGATCTCCGGCGTCACCACGGACACCCGGAATCTCGCGCCGGGGGAGCTCTTCTGGTCCCTGGTCGGGGAGCGGTTCGACGGCCACGACTTCATGCTCAGGGCGCTCGAGCAGGGAGCGGCGGGCGTTGTGGGAAAAACGGACCGGGTGCGATCCCTGTCCCTTCCCGAGGGACGCGCGGCCATCGGCGTGGAAGACCCCCTGAGGGCCCTGGGGGACCTGGCCTCGTGGTGGCGTCGTGAACACAGGGTCGCGGTGGCCGCCCTCACCGGCAGCGCCGGGAAGACGACCACCAAGGAGATGGCCGCGGCCGTGCTGGACCTGGAAGGACCGACTCTCAGGAACAGGGGGAACTTCAACAACCTGATCGGCCTCCCGTTGACCCTTCTCGGGCTTCTCGGGGAGCACCGCTACGCGGTCCTGGAGATGGGCATGAACAGGCCTGGAGAGATCGCGAGGCTCACCGAGATCGCCGATCCGGACGCGGGGCTCATCACAAACGTGGCCAGGGCCCACCTGGAAGGTCTGGGAGACCTTCGGTCCGTGGCCAGGGCCAAGGCGGAGCTCCTGGATCGAATGCGGCCGGGCGCAACGGCGATTCTCAACGGGGACGACGCACTCCTGATGGCCGAGGCCCATCGGTTCCAGGGACACACCGTCACGTTCGGCCTGGGGCCGGAGAACCGGGTCCGGGCCGAACGCGTTCGGGCCCTGGGGCGAAACGGCATCCTGTTCGAGCTGGTGTACGGGGAAGAGCGGATCGAGGTCCGTCTTCCGGTCCCTGGGCGCCAGAACGTGTTGAATGCCCTGGCCGCGTCGGCCCTGGCCGGCAGCCTGGGCGCGGGCCTCGAGACCGTGGCGCAGGGGCTGGAAATGTTCAGGGGGGTCCCGGGCCGTTTCACTGTCCTGAATCTGCCCGGAGGCGGCGTTCTGGTGGACGACACCTACAATGCCAATCCCTCCTCGCTCGAGGCGGCCCTTGACTCGCTTGCCGACCTGGCGGGCGGGCGGGGACGGATCATCGTCTGTCTCGGGGACATGCTGGAGCTGGGGCGGGAAACGGTTCCCGCCCATCTGGAAGCGGGACGGGCGGCTGCGGAACGGGGTGCGGCGCATCTCCTGGTTCTAGGGGAGCAGGCGGATCACGTCATCCGCGGGGCCCTGGACCGGGGTCTCCCCGCCGAACGCACACATCGGATGCACAACCACGAGGAGATGGCGGATGGAATCCTGGATCTGCTCGAGAACGGGGACGTCGTCCTACTCAAAGGCTCCAGGGGAATGCGGCTCGAGAAGGTGGTCGAGCGCATCGTCGGAGCGGGGCGGAAAGGAGGCCGTAGTGGTCTCGATCAAGAGGGTTCTGGTGGTGGATGACGAGCCGGGGGTTCGCGCGCTCCTCAGCGAAATCCTGGCGGGCCCTGAGCTTCATGTCACCCTTGCGGGCGACGGGCTCGAGGCCGTGCAGCTGCTCCGCCGGCGGCGGTATGATGCAGTCGTTACGGACGTGAACATGCCCGGCATGGACGGCATCGATCTGCTTCGCTGGATGAAGAGGAACAAGCGCCGCGAGAAGGCCGTCGTCATGAGCGGATCGCCCCGGCACGATCTCCTTCCCGCCCCGGAGCTCCCTCCGATTCGGGCCCGGTTTCGAAAACCGTTCCGGATTGGAATGTTCGTGACGATCATGGAGGCGGTCCTGTTCGATCGCAGAGGAAATCCCGGACGGCGCGCAGGGACCGGAAGAAAGGGAGTGGCCTGATCCATGCTGTACAAGCTGATCTATATCTTCCATCAGGACCTCTCCTGGCTGAACGTGTTCCGTTATATCACGTTCCGGACCATCCTGTCGGCGCTGTCGTCCCTGGCCGTCGTGCTCTTCTTCGGCCGATGGGGCATCGAACGGCTCCGGGCCATGCAGATCGGACAGTTCATCCGCGAGGACGGACCGCCCGATCACAAGGGCAAGGCCGGCACCCCCACCATGGGAGGATGCCTGATCCTGCCCGTCATCATGCTTACCACGATCCTGTGGGCGGATCCCGGGAACACCTATATCTGGCTGGCCATGGTGGTGCTTCTCGGCTTCGGCGGCATCGGGTTCGTGGACGACTACATCAAGCGGGTTCGCAAAAGCAGCCAGGGTTTGAGCGCCCGGTCCAAGTTCAGCCTGCAGTTCCTCGTCGCCACGGTCGTGGCGGTCTGCCTCTATACGTATCCCGACTTCGACTCGCGTCTCATGGTGCCGTTTTTCAAGAATCTCCAGCCGGATCTCGGTCCATGGTACATCCTGTTCGCCGTGTTCATCATCGTGGGGGCGTCGAACGCCGTCAATCTGACGGACGGGCTGGACGGTCTGGCCATCGGCCCCATCATCGTCTCTTTCAGCAGCTATCTGGTCTTTGCCTACCTGGCGGGGCACGTGAAGATTGCGGGATACCTTCAGATCCCCTACGTGGCGGGAGCGGGTGAGCTCTCGGTTCTGTGCGGGACGGTGGCCGGTGCGGGGTTGGGGTTCCTCTGGTACAACGCCTATCCCGCAGAGGTGTTCATGGGGGACGTTGGTTCCCTGCCCCTCGGGGCCGTCCTGGGAACCGTCGCGGTGATCACCAAGCAGGAGATCGTCCTCGTTCTCGTCGGGGGCCTGTTCGTGGTGGAGGCTTTGTCGGTGATCTTCCAGGTCGCATACTTCAAGCTCAGGGAGGGGCGCAGGATCTTTCGCATGGCCCCCCTGCACCACCATTTCGAGCTGAAGGGATGGCCCGAGAGCAAGGTGACTGTTCGGTTCTGGATCATTTCCGTGATCCTGGCGCTCCTGGCCGTCAGCACGTTGAAGCTGCGGTGATTTGGTGTCGGTGTCTGTGTCTGTGTCGGTGTCTGTGTCGGTGTCGGTGAGGGTGAGGGTGAAAGCGCGATGATGGTTGAGGCGGAGCGGATCAGGAACAGGCCGTCGGTCAACGGGGACCATTGAAGAGCAACCCGCGTCCAGGATGTTTGGGAGGGGACCGTGGAAACGGACGCGCAAAAGGTCATGCTGGAGAGCTGGCGATACAGGGTTCAGCACCGGACCAACCCCCTGCACGTCTACTGCCGGCTGGTGGATTTGGGCATGGGACGTTTTCTCTCCAGGAAGGTTTGTGTGCTCTACGAAAGGCTGATCTTTCCACCCGGAAGGCGGGAATGGAGAAAGGACTGAACATTCGAGGGAAGCGCGTCGTCGTAGTGGGCCTGGGCCGCTCCGGCTCGGCGGCGGCGTTGTGGCTCTCGAAGAGGGGAGCCGTGGTGACGGTCAGCGACCTGCGCCCGGCGTCCGATTTTCCGTCCGATGCCCTTCAGGAGATCCGCGATGCCGGGATCCTCCTCGAGCTGGGCGGGCACGCAGCGGATACGTTCCTCCATGCCGATTGGATCGTCCTCAGCCCCGGCGTGCCCCCGGAGATCGAACCGATCCGATCCGCAAGGAATCGGGGGATCTCGGTTTTCGGAGAGATGGAGCTTGCCTGCAGGCTCCTGGACATCCCCATGGCGGGCGTGACCGGCACCAACGGCAAGTCCACGGTCACCGCCCTCTTGGGGGAGATGCTCCGAAACCGGGGAGAGCGGGTGTTCGTCGGCGGGAACATCGGCACGCCCCTCATGGACCTGGTGACCGGACGCCGCGCGTACGACCGCGGCGTGATCGAGGTATCCAGCTTTCAGCTCGACACCATGGAAAGCTTTCAGCCCGAGGTCTCCGTGATCCTCAATGTCAGCCCGGATCATCTGGACCGTTACCAGGACTACGAGGCCTATGTTCAGAGCAAGCTGCGCATCTTTCGTCACCAGAGGCCGGGGGACGCCGTAGTTCTCAATGATGACGATCCCAGGCTTCAAAAGGTGGAACCCGCCGGACATCTCCGGGTCCTGCGCTACGGTGTGGAGGAGGCGCCGCACAGAGCGGCGTGGATCGGCGAAGGCCGCGTCATCGCCCGCCTGCCGGACGCCGGACCCGTTTCGTTTTCCCTGGCCGGGTTCGCGCTGCCCGGAGAGCACAACCGGGAAAACCTGATGGCGGCGGTGCTGGCCGCCATGGCCATGGGCGCCGGTCGCGATGCGGTGCAGAAGGGGATCGACAGGTTCCGGGGACTGCCCCACCGGCTGGAGTTCGTGGGCCGGGCCAAAGGCGTGGCGTTCTATGACGACTCGAAGGCGACGAACGTGGACGCCGCCGCGAGGGCCGTGGAAAGCTTCGAACAGCCTCTGGTCCTGATCGCCGGCGGCCGGCACAAAGGAGGCGACTACGGGCCGCTCGTGAGGGCTGCCCGGGGAAGGGTCAAGGGGGCGGTGTTTCTCGGAGAGGCTCGGCGGCTGCTGGCCGAGGCGTTCGACGGCGCGGTTCCGTACCGCATCGCCGGTACCATGGACGAGGCCGTGTCCGAATCCATAGCCCAGGCCGGACCGGGGGACGTGATCCTTCTCGCGCCGGCCTGCTCCAGCTTCGACATGTTCCAGGACTATGCCCATCGGGGGCGGGCGTTTTCGGAGGCCGCTCGGAGGTTCATGGATGGCGACGAAGAAGCGTGAATCGAAAAGGACCGACTACGGAATCCTGATTCCCGCTTTGCTTCTCGTGGGGCTGGGAATGGTGTTCATTTACAGCTCGAGCTCCTTTCTCGCCGAGCACCGGCTCGGGGACAGCTATTACTTCCTCAAGCGGCAGGCCGTCTTCTGCCTGGTGGGGCTGTGCCTCCTGATCCTGGCCAAGAACATCCCGACCCGGGTCTGGTCGCGGTGCGCGTATCCCTTTCTTTTCCTGAGCCTCGGTCTCCTCGTGGCGCTCCTGATCCCGGGCCTGGGCAGGACCGTGGGAGGCGCGAGCCGTTGGCTCCGGTTTTACGGGCTTTCCTTTCAACCCTCGGAGCTGGCAAAGCTCTCCCTGGCCGTCTACATCGCCTACTCCATGGCCAAGAAGGGCTCCGGCATGGAGTCGTTTTCCAAAGGGCTTCTGCCCCACCTCCTGGTGGCGGGCCTGTTCATGGTGTTGATCGTGCTCCAGCCGGACCTTGGAACAGCGGTGATCATCGGGTGCTGGGTCATGATGCTGCTCTTCGTCGGCGGGGCCCGCTTGTATCAGCTCCTGGCCCTTCTGCTGGCGTTCGCTCCCGTCGTCGGCTTCCTGATCTGGTTGGAGCCGTACCGGCTCCGACGCTGGTGGGCGTTCCTGGAGCCCTGGAAGGACCCTCATGGTCTGGGCTTCCAGATCATCCATTCTTTTCTGGCCTTCGGATCGGGTGGTGTGTTCGGCGTGGGGCTGGGTAACAGCAAGCAGAAGCTCCTCTACCTCCCGGAGCCCCACACGGACTTTATCCTGTCCATTATCGCGGAGGAGATGGGGCTCCTGGGCGTGGCCACCGTGGTCTTCCTCTTCGCTCTGCTCGTGATGCGGGGGATCCGGGTCGCGCTCAACGCCAGGGACCTGTACAGCACCTATCTGGCCCTGGGCATCAGCTGCTTTCTCGGCCTGCAGGTGATGATCAACATGGGGGTGGTCATGGGGCTTCTGCCCACCAAGGGGCTGGCCCTTCCCCTGATCAGCTATGGGGGGTCCTCCCTGGTGGTGAACCTCATCGGGGTGGGGATCCTGCTGAGCATCGCGCAGAGGAGTTGATAGAGGGCTTTTGCCTTCACGGCTTGAAGAAACGAATGGGAAACACGTCGAGAAAAAGTGGAGTTCGAATGGTCATCGCCGGCGGCGGGACCGGCGGCCACCTGTTCCCGGGCCTGGCCACGGCCCGGGAGCTGACGCGCCGTCACCCGGAGGCGGATATCCTTTTCGTGACGGGCGAGCGCAGGATGGAGACCCGCATCCTGGAGAGGTCCGGCTACGGGCAGGTCTCCATCCGCGTACAGCCCCTGAAGGGTCGGGGCTGGGCCGGAGGGCTGGCCGCCGTCCTGGCCCTTCCGGGAAGCATGGTCCACGCCCGGCGCATCCTGAAGCGATTCGTTCCCCGGGCCGTACTGGGCGTGGGCGGCTACTCGTCGGGTCCGGTCTGCCTGGCCGCCCGGACCCTGGGGATCCCCACGGCGATTCACGAGCAGAACTCTTTCCCCGGGCTCACGAACCGGCTCCTTTGCCGCATCGTGGACCGGGTGTTCATCTCCTTCGAGGAGAGCCGGACCCGGTTCCCGGCGGGACGTGTCGTCCTCACGGGCAACCCTGTGCGGGAGGAGATTCTGCGGATCGAGCCCCGTCGAATCGATCCGGAGAGGCCCCTGAGCGTTCTCGTGGTGGGTGGAAGCCAGGGGGCCCGGGCGGTGAACACGGCCGTGGCGGACGCCCTGGTTCTCATGAAGGCCCGGGGGGCGGCGGTCCGCGTGGTTCACCAGACCGGCGACGCCGACTATGATCGGGTGCTGGGCCTGTACACGGATCGGGGCCTCCGGGGCGTGGTGAAGCCCTTTATCGAAGAGATGGCCGAGGCCTATGCACAGGCGGATCTGGTGGTGGGAAGGGCCGGTGCGAGCACGGTGACCGAGCTGGCCGCCCTGGGCAAACCCTCGATCCTGATTCCGTTTCCGCATGCGGCCAACAACCACCAGGTGACCAACGCCAGGGCCCTCGCGGACGCCGGAGGCTCGGTGCTTCTCCTCCAGGCGGATCTCGACGGCTCGACCCTGGCCGATCTTCTGACAAGATACGCCATGGACCGGGAGCCGCTTCGACGAATGTCCGTGCGGGCCCGGGAAAAGGCGCGACCGGAAGCGGCCCGGACCATCGTGAACCAGATCGAGGCGTTGATGAGGCTCGGCTCCGGGCGCCGGAGCGGGTCGTGAGGAACGTATGAGACCGTTCGGCAAGGTCCAGCACATTCATTTCGTGGGCATCGGCGGCATCGGCATGAGCGGTATCGCCGAGCTCCTGCTCAACCTGGGATATGCTGTGAGCGGGTCCGACCTGAAGGAGTCCGAGGTCACGCGCAGGCTGGGCAGAATGGGTGCATCCATATCACCCGGTCACCGCAGGGAGCATGCGTCAGAGGCGGATGTCGTGGTTTTTTCCTCGGCCGTTTCTCCGGACAACCCGGAGATCCTGGAGGCCGTGGAGCGTTTCGTCCCCGTGATCCCGAGGGCGGAGATGCTGGCCGAGCTCATGCGGCTCAAGTACGGCGTGGCGGTGGCCGGTGCGCACGGGAAGACCACGACCACCTCCATGATCGCGTCCATCCTCACGAGTGCGGATCTGGACCCGACGGTCGTCATCGGCGGGCGCCTGGACATCTGGGGCGGCTCCAACGCCAAGCTGGGCCAGGGCGACATTCTGGTCGCGGAGTCGGATGAGAGTGACGGATCCTTCATGATGCTCTCACCCACCATCGCCGTGGTGACCAACATGGACCAGGAGCACATCGAGCACTACGGGACCATGGACAACCTGAGAACCACGTTCGTCGACTTTGTGAACAAGATCCCGTTCTACGGCTCGGCCGTGCTCTGCCTGGACAACGAGGAGATTCAGGGGATTCTCCCGCGGCTTCGCAAACGCTACCTGACCTATGGGATGGCCTCACAGGCGGATGTGCAGGCACGTGAGGTGGAGATGCGCGAGCTCTCCTCGTCGTTCGAGATCCTGCGCCGGGACCGCCCCCTGGGCCGGGTCCTGGTGGGTATGCCCGGGAAGCATAACGTTCTCAACGCCCTGGCCGCCATCACCGTCGGATTGGAGCTGGAGCTGGATCTCAAGGACATCAAGGCGGGTCTGCACAACCTGGGCGGGCTGGCCAGGCGGTTCCAGGTGAAGGGGGAGCGGGGGGGGGTCCTGTTCATGGACGACTACGGTCATCATCCCACGGAGATCGTGCACACCCTGGAGACGGCCAGGACCTGCTGGCCCGAGCAACGGCTGGTGGTCGTATTTCAGCCGCACCGCTACTCTCGGACCAGGGCTCTGTTCGATCGGTTCGTCCTGAGCTTCAACCAGGCGGATATCCTGGTGGTGGCTCCCATTTACGGCGCCGGCGAAGAACCCATCGAGGGCGTGGACTCGGACCGGCTCTGCCGTGGAATCAAGCAGCACGGCCACCGGGAGGTGATCCTCGGCCGGGACCTGGACTGGATCCGGAACCACCTGCGCGGGATTTTGCGACCGGGGGACGTGATCATCACCCTGGGTGCGGGCGACGTTCACAGGGTGGGGGAACAGCTCATGGAAGAGCTCTGAGGCCGGACCATGGAGGAAAAGCATCGACGGAGACTCCTGGAGATTGCGGTGGGCGACGTCCGGTTCGACCGACCCATGCGTCTCTACACCTCGCTTCGGGTGGGGGGCGTTGCGGCCGCCCTGGTTCGGGCCGGGAGCCTGGAGGTCTTGAGAGATGTTTGCGTCTATGCGGCGGCCCACACCATTCCCCGGATTGTGGTGGGCAAGGGAAGCAACCTGCTGGTCTCGGACCGGGGGTTCCCGGGGGTGGTCATTCGGCTGCGGGGCGCGCTGGCCGAGGTGAGATGGGAAGAGGAAGGGGAATTGAACGCCGGAGGAGGGGCGACGAATCGACGGATCCTGGACCATTGCTCCCGGGAGGGGATCGGCGGGCTCGAGTTCCTGTCCGGCATTCCGGGGACGGCGGGCGGAGCCGTGGCCACCAACGCCGGGGCCCGGGGCCGGGACACCGGGGAGGTGCTGAGACGGGTGGAGCTCCTCACGGCGGAAGGAACAGTCGACACCCTCCCTTCAGGGGAGCTGCGGTTCTCGTACCGCAGCTGCAGCCTCCCCGAGGGCGCAGTGGTTACGAGGGCGGTCTTTCATGTTCGGCGGGAAGCGCCGGAAGCGGTCACGAAGAGGATCGCCCGAAACCTGAGCGAGCGACGACGCAAGCAGCCGCTGCGTTTTCCTTCGGCGGGGTCGGTGTTTCGAAATCCACCGGAGGAGCCGGCCTGGCGGCTGGTGGAGAGGGCGGGGCTGAGGGGCAAACGGATCGGAGGCGCCCAGATCTCGCCGCTCCACGCAAACTTCATCGTTAACAGCGGAGGGGCCAGGGCGGAGGACATCCTGTCGTTGATGAACCTGGCGCGGGATGAGGTCCTGCGCCTCACCGGGATCGAGCTCGAACCGGAGATCCGGACCGTTGGTTTCCAAAACAAACGGTGAAGCACTGAATGGAGCGTTCCAAGAACCCATGACGAGGCAAGCGACGGAGGAACGGGAGCGGCATATCCTGGCGACGGCCTGGCAGGTGGTCTGCTGGACGGGCTCGTCCTTCCTGAAGGTCTCTTGCCTGCTGGTGTGCCTTATGATGATCAGCGTGCTCTTTCTTGCCGGGTACCAGTTCCTGCTCCACTCGCCCTACATCCGTCTGGAACGGGTGGAGATCTCCGGGGTGGAGAACACGATCAAGCGCGAGCTCCTGGAGGTATCGGGTCTGCGTTCGGACATGACCCTCCTGGCCGTAAATCTGAGAAAGCTGGAGCAGAACCTGGAGCGCCATCCCTGGGTCAAGTCCGCCACGGTGGTCAAGCGGTATCCGCACTCCCTGAAAATTACGGCCGTGCGGGAGGAGCCGTGGGCCGTAGTCTCCACCGGCGGGCTCTTCTACATGAACCGCCACGGGGACGTTTTCAAGGAGGTGGAACCGGAGGAGCCGGTGGACTACCCGGTCATCACCGGCGAGTTCGACGACGAGGAGCAGCGCGACCGGAATCTCAAGCTTGCAGCCCACGTGCTCAGGGTTCTGGAGCGCCGCGGGGAGGACTGGATGAAGGAAGAGATCTCCGAGGTCCATCTGCGCAACGCCGGGAACGTTTCGCTCTACTTCCGCTCCCTGCCTGCGATGGTGCAGGTGGGTGTGCCCGACCTGGAAAAGAAGATCGACGATCTGAACCGGATTGTCGAGCATCTGCGCGATACGCAGCAGGTCGAAAAGGTCACCGGCATCAATCTTCACTACCGGGACGGTGCGGTGGTTTCCTTCAAGAGAGGGTAGGACGCCGGTCGCTGAAGAAGAAGGAGTTCGAATCATGGCCGCAGAGATCATCGTAGGGCTGGACATCGGAACCACCAAGATTTGCGCCGTGGTAGGAGAGCTGAAGCCGGACGGAATCGAGATCATCGGCATCGGGAGCCACCCGTCGGACGGCCTCAGGAAAGGGGTGGTCATCAACATCGAGCATACCGTGAACTCCATCAAGGAGGCCATCGAGGAAGCCGAAACCATGGCCGGATGCGAGATCAGCTCGGTCTACGCGGGGATCGCCGGGGGGCACATCAAGGGGTTCAACAGTCACGGCGTCATTCCGCTCAAGGAAAAAGAGGTGACCAGGAAGGACGTGGAGCGGGTGATCGAGGCGGCGAGCGCCGTGGCCATCCCCATGGACCGGGAGGTGATCCACGTCCTCACCCAGGAGTTCATCGTGGACGAGCAGGGCGGAATCATGGATCCCCTGGGCATGTCCGGAGTCCGTCTGGAGGCAAAGATTCACATCGTCACCGGCGCCGTGACATCGGCCCAGAACATCATCAAGTGCGCCAACAAGGCAGGGCTGGATGTGGCGGACATCGTGCTGCAGTCCCTGGCCTCGAACGAGTCCGTGCTCTCGGATGAGGAAAGGACGCTCGGGGTGGCGCTGCTCGACTTCGGGGGGGGGACCACGGACATGGCCGTCTTTTCACGGGGGGCCATCAAGCACACTTCCGTGCTCGCTCTCGGGGGGGACAACCTGACCTACGATCTGTCCATCGGCCTGCGGACCTCCCGCAAAGACGCGGAGAAGGTCAAGATGAAGTACGGCTGCGCGCTCTGCTCGATGATCGGGGAGGACGAAACCGTGGAGGTTCCCGGCGTGGGAGGGAGAAAGCCCCGGGTCCTCTCGCGGCGGATCCTGGGCGAGATCCTCGAGCCCAGGGTGGAGGAGATCTTCACGCTCATTCACAACGAGCTGCTCCGGTCGGGGTTCGCCGATTCGATCAACTCGGGCGTGGTGGTCACGGGCGGATCGGCGGAGCTCTCCGGCATTGCGGAGATGGCCGAGGCCGTGTTCAAGTCGCCCGCCCGGATCGGCTACCCCCGGGAGATCAAGGGATTGGTGGAGGTGGTGAACAAGCCCATGTATGCAACCGCCGTGGGCCTGGTGCTCTACGGTGCAAGACGCAGCAAGGAAGGAAAAAAGTTCAGGATTCGGGACACCAACATTTTCGGAAGGGTTATGGACAGGATGAAAAGGTGGTTCAAGGATATCATCTGAGCCTGTCAGGCGCCTCACACGCATGAAAAGGAGGGACATCATGAAATTCGAGTTTATCGAGGAAAAGGAGAGCAGGTACAGCGCGAAGATCAAGGTCTTCGGCATCGGGGGAGCCGGCGGAAACGCCATCAACAACATGATCTCCGCCAAGCTCAAGGGCGTGGACTTCATCACGGCCAACACGGACAGCCAGGATCTCGAGCGTTCCTCGTGCTCCTGCAAGATCCAGCTCGGCGAGTCGCTCACCCGGGGGCTGGGTGCCGGTTCGGATCCGGACATCGGTCAGGCCGCCGCCGAGGAGAGCACGAACGATCTGCGTGAAGCAGCGGAAGGGGCCGACATGGTCTTTGTCACGGCCGGCATGGGCGGCGGGACCGGCACCGGGGCCGCCCCCGTGGTCGCGCACGAGTGCCGGGAGTCCGGTGCGCTCACCGTGGGCGTGGTCACCAAACCGTTCAAGTTCGAAGGGGACAAACGGATGCGCCGCGCCCTGGAAGGGGTGGAGAAGCTCAAGCAGGAAGTGGACACCTTGATCATCATCCCGAACGAGCGGCTGAAGTCCGTAGGAACCAAGAACAGTACGGTCAAGGATCTCTTCGTGCGGGCGGACGAGGTGCTCCTGAACGCCGTCCGGGGCATCTCGGACCTCATCAACAGCAGCGGGTTCATGAACCTGGACTTCGCCGACGTGAAGAAGGTCATGGAGCAGATGGGAACCGCCATCATGGGGACCGGCCGGGCCGGCGGCGAGAACCGGACCATCGAGGCGGCGCGCGAGGCGATCAACAGCCCGCTCCTCGAGGACATCTCCATCGGAGGCGCCCGGGGTCTCCTGATGAACCTGACCGGGCCGTCCGACATGACCATGGAGGAGGTGGACGAAGCCTTTACCTACATCAAGGGAGAGGTGGACGAAGGCGCCGAGATCTTCTCCGGACTGGTGTTTGACGACAGCATGGGCGACGAGGTCCAGATGACGGTCATCGCCACGGGCATCGACCGGGAGGAGTACAGCAAGGTCATCCGGCTCAACGACCGTGTCCAGGAACGATCCGGCGGTGTTCAGGAGCGGGCCTGCGGTGTGCGGGAAGCCAGCCCGGAAGAAGCGGAAGGGGCCTGGACCGTCCGCACCGGAAGCGGTTCCGCTCTTAACGGCAATGACCTGGACGATGATAACCTCGACATTCCCGCCTTCATGCGGAACAAGGTCGAGGAGAATCCCTTCGGGGACATCCAGGAGGACGAACGGGGGGAGAAAAAGGGGTTCCTGCGAAGGGCCTTCTCCAAGGAAAGTCTGGATTTCCCGACCTTTCTGAGGACGAAGCAGTCCAAGGCCTATTAGTGACTTAAACCTGAAAGGCTGTCACAATAAACAAGAAGTTCGTCACACCGGGGCCGCAGGCGGCGGGGGCCGGGGGTTTCCGGAGCGAAGGGAGCGGAGGAAGGCCCCGGCCTCCAGAGCCGGCCGTTCCTCTGCCGGGTTGCGGGCCATGGCCCGCCTTAGAGCGAACCGGCAGCATGACTCCCCGGGAGCCCACGCGTGGAAGGAAGACAAGCAGCGCTTCACCGGAAGCGGTTCGGTCTGGAAACGGGCGCCGTCCGCAAGGATTGGGGCGGCCGGCTCTCCGTGGCCCTGGCCTACCCCAACAGTTACGCCCTGGGCATGTCCAGCCTGGGGTTCCAGATCGTCTACGGGATCCTGAACCGGGACGACCGTGTGGTGGCGGAGCGGGTTTTCTACCCTGACAAACCGGAGACTTCCCTCCCTCCGGAGGGGGGAAAGGGGATCCTTTCCATGGAGTCCCTCTCCCCCCTGTCCCGCTTCGACCTCATCGCCTTCTCGCTCTCCTTCGAGAACGACGATCCCCATGTCCTCCGCATGCTGGACTGGGCACGCATTCCGGTCCTCCAGGAGGATCGGGACGACGCACACCCGTTTGTCCTGGGTGGGGGGATCCGGGCCATGCTCAACCCCGAGCCCCTGGCCCCCTTCTTTGACGCGTTTCTCCTGGGGGAGGCCGAGGCCGTACTCCAGCGGTTCATTTTCCTTTTCCGGGAGTCGGCAGACGCCGGCCTCGACCGCCGTGAGACCACAAGGCGGCTGGCTTCAGAGATCCCCTCCCTCTACGTTTCCTCCCTCTACCGTCCCCGCTACCAATCCGATGGAACCCTCGAGGTGCTGGAGCCCCTGGAAAACGGCGTCCCCGACCGGATCCGTCCGGCCAGGGACCCGGAGAGCCGCGCCCCGGGCGTTTCCATGATCACCACGCCGGAGACCGAGTTCGGCGAGAAGGTCCTGGTGGAGCTGGGACGCGGGTGCGGGCGGGCCTGCCGGTTCTGTGCGGCGGGTCATATCTATCGTCCCCCGCGGTTCCGCCCCGAGAGCGAGTTGAAAGCGTGCGTGGACCGGGCCCTTTCGGTCACGCCCCGGGTGGGGCTCCTGAGCCCGGCCGTGTCGGACACGCCGGGCATCGAGGCCCTGACCGCCCGGATCGTGGACCGGGGAGGGACGTTTTCCGTCTCCTCTCTGAGGGCGGACTCCTTGAGCCCGAAGCTCCTGGAGCACCTGGCACGGGCCGGGCAGAAAAGCATCGCCATCGCCCCCGAGGCCGGAACGGAGCGGCTCCGGCGTGTGATCAACAAGCATCTCACCGAGGAGGAGATCCTGGGGGCGGTCCGAAACATCGCGTCGGTGCGGGGCTTTTCATTGAAGCTCTACTTCATGATCGGGCTTCCCACGGAGACCCGGGAGGACGTGGCCGGCATCACGGACCTTGCGAAAAGGATCCGGCACAACATGGTGCAGGAATCCGGGGGAAGGGGGACCGTCGGTCGGATCCGGCTGAGCGTGAACTGCTTTGTGCCCAAGCCGTTCACGCCGTTCCAGTGGTTTCCCATGGAGCCCGTGAAATCCCTCAAGCTCAAGCAGCGTCAGATCCGGCAGGCCCTGGCCCGGACGGGCGGCGTGACCGTGACCTTTGACGTGCCCCGGTGGGCGTACATCCAGGCCCTGCTCTCCCTGGGCGACCGAAGGGCCGGAAAGATCCTCCTGGCCGCCCACCGGTTCGGCGGGGACTGGAAGGAGGCCTTCCGCCGCAGCGAGGTGAACCCGGACTTCTTCGTCCACCGCCCCCGGGGGCTGGACGAGATTTTGCCCTGGGACCACATCGATCACGGCATCCGCAAGGAGTATTTGGCCGGGGAGTACGAGCGGGCCTTGGCGGAGAAGGAGTCCCCGGAGTGCCGGGTGGGGCGGTGCGACCGTTGCGGCATGTGCCCTGAGCCAGTGGCCGTTCTCGAGTAGTTTCCATCCGGAAAGGGTCTTTTTTTGCTCCTGGTGCGGAGGTTGGACAGAGGGGACAAGAGTTGTTGAGTTATGGAGGAACGTCCCCTAAGATAATTGAATGAAGATCATGACCCGCATCCGGCTGGTCAGAGCGAACACATTCGAGGAGGCCGCTGCATGCGGCGACAACGGATTTGGATTACCCGGAGAATTCTTCGCACATGACCCGCCGGGGTTTCCTGAGGCGGGCCTCCGCCTGGACGGCCGGCGGCCTGCTGCTCTCACTCATGCCGGGGTGCGGCATTTCGAGGCAGGCCGTGGCTGCAGAAGAGACGGCGCGCCTGGCATCCCGGGCCCGGGGACTTTCCCTGCGGGGGATCGCCCAACAGCGGCTTCACCACGGCAAGGACCGGTTTCTGAACCCCTTCAGCACCGAGCCGCGCGGCGGGTTGTGGCGGCTTCTGAGGTGGAAGCTCTTCAGCCGGAACGAGTTCAAGGATCAATACGCGGATGAGGAGGTCCGGCCCCTGGACCTGGACTGGCGGGCTTTCCGCGAGGAGGGGGACGGTGCGGTCATGTTCCTGCGCCACTCCTGCGTGCTGGTCCGGGACCTGGAGACGGTCTACCTGGTGGATCCGATTTTCTTCGGCCTGTTCTGGCTGACCGACTTCAGCCCCATCCGGTCGGGGCTGGAACAGATGCCCCGGCCCGATCATGTCCTCATCACCCACGGCCACTACGACCATCTGGACGTGGACAGCCTCCGCATCCTCGACCCTGATACCCACCTCATCACGCCCCTGGGTTACGATCACATCTTCGAGAAGCTCGGCATGTCCAACCGGACCCCCCTCGACTGGTACGAGACGCACGCGGACGGCCGGGGCGAGGTGCTGTTCCTTCCCTGCCACCACTGGACCATGAGGAACCCGATCACGGGCCCGAACCGGAGCCTCTGGGGGGCCTACCTGGTTCGGGGGGCGAGCGGCCGGAACGTCTTCCTCTCGGGAGACGCAGCCTACTTCGACAGGTACCGGGAGATCGGAAGGGAGTTCGATATCGACCTGGCGGTCTTCAACCTGGGCGCGTACGAGCCGCGCTGGTTCATGGCCGGGAGCCACATCAACCCGGAGGAGACGGTGCGGGCCTTCTGCGAACTCAACGCCCGCAGGCTTCTGGTGGTGCACTGGGGCGCGTTCCGCCTGGGAGA
>JAIPEI010000277.1 GCA_021737245.1 Deltaproteobacteria bacterium
CGGCCCGTCTCACGGGCTTCCCCAGGCTGTGGATTCACGCCGTGTCCCTGGGCGAGATCCAGGTGGCCGCCTCCGTGATCCGGGCGCTGGAGGAGGGCCTTCCCGCGTGCTCCGTGCTGGTGTCCACCACCACGGAGCATGGATTTGATTCGGCCCGAACAATCCTCGGGGAGGAGTTTCCTCTGGTCTTTGCGCCGGTGGACCTGCCGTTCTCCATCCGCAGGGCGCTTCAGCGCGTGCGTCCCCACGCGCTGGTCTTTCTCGAGACGGAGCTCTGGCCCACCTGGATCGAAGAGGCACACGCCCTCGGGGTTCGAACCGCGCTGGTCAACGGCCGGATCTCCCGCCGTTCCCTGGACGGGTATCTCCGGTTCCGGTTCTTCTTCCGAAACGTTCTTTCCAGGATCGACGCCTTCAGCATGATCACGGAGGGGGATGCCCGGCGGATCCGTGCCATGGGCGCGGACAGCCGGCGCGTGCAGGTGAATGGAAACGCCAAGTACGACCTTCTCGCCGAGATGGTGGAGGAGGGTGCGGAGGAGGCGGTTCGCCGGGATCTGAACCTCGAAGGGCCGGCCCCGGTCTTCGTCGCCGGAAGCACCCGGAGCGGCGAGGAAGCCCGGATCCTGGATGCGTACGATCGAATCCTGAAGGCCTTCCCCGGCACCGTCCTGATTCTGGCCCCGAGGCACATTGAACGCGGCCCGGAAATCGCCGGGCTCGCGCGAAGGCGGGGGTTCCGCTGCCAGATGCGCAGCGAGCTTCGGGATCGAGAGGAGCCGCGAACCGCCCCGGTCCTGGTCCTGGACACCTTCGGGGAGCTGTTTCGCCTGTACAGCGCGGCAACGATCGTTTTCTGCGGGGCGAGCCTGGTCCCGCTGGGGGGGCAGAATCCTTTGGAACCTGCAGTGTGGGGAAAGCCGGTGCTCTACGGGCCGCACATGGACGACTTTCGGGATGCCAGGGCACTGCTCCAGGAGCAGGATGCGGACGGTACGGTCACGGACGCGGAGATGCTGGCCGAGGAAGCGATTCGCCTGCTGAGGTCTCCCCGGGAGCGGGAAATACGCGGGGAGCGGTGCAGGCGGGCGGTGCTCATGAACCGGTGCGCAGCCCGGCGCCACGCGCGGGTGGTGGCGGATTTGCTCGAGGGGGCGTCCCGAGGTCCATGGGGCTGTGAAGATCGTTCACTACGAAGGCTTGGGCTTGCCGGGAAGGATTGTTTATGACGGTGGATCGCAAGGTGGTTCGCGGGATCGAGGAGGGGCTCGATCCAAAGACACGGGAACGGGTGGAGCAGGCCGCCCGGGCCATTGTCCGGGCCAAGGAGCGGGGCGGATCGGTCGTTGCCGTGGTGGGGAGCGGCCCGAACCTCCATGAAGGCGTAACCACGCTCCTGGCGGAGCTCATGCACAAGGGGCTGGTGGACGGCGTTTCCACGAGCTCCGCCGTGGTCAACCACGAGATGGGCGGATCCCTGGAACGGGTGAAGCGCATCGACGGCCGAGCCTTCGGACCGCCCCCGGGGTCGCTTCCCCTGGACGGCATGTTCGAGGTGAGCCTGCTCTCGGATGAGGCGCTCGCAGCGCTCCACGCGGAAATCCCCGTCGATCTGGATCTCTATCACCGCATGCGCGCCCTGGACGGTCCCGTCATCATCAAGGCCGCGGGCAACATGGCCTACCCGACCGGCCTGCGCACCGAGCGGGTGGCCCGGGATGTCCTGGCCCTGGCGCGGAAAAGGGGACTTCCCTTCGAACGGGTGGCTGGCCGGGGATCGGACCCCATGACCATGCTCGGGGCCGGCGCGGCCCGCGACCTGCCGGTCCTGGTGACCGTACCCCAGCTCGTGGGGGGAGGCGAGGTGGGTATGGCGGTCGGGGATTCCATTCCGATCTCGAACCGCTGCCGGCGCATCGCCGAGCTGCTGGCCGGCGCGGACGTCATCGTGGAGTCCGCCCTGGCCCTTTCCCAGGAGATCCATGACGGACCGTTCGACACGTACACCGGTCACGGCGTTTGGGCCGACTGGGAGGGGGGGTGGACGTTTTCCCTGGAGAAGAAGACCGTCGTCCGGATCGACCTGGACCCCAACCTGGACCGGGCCTGGCAGGAGGAACGGACGGTTCGGAGCGTCTCCAGGGCGGTTCAGGAGGGGCTGCCCAAGTCGAAGTCCATGGGCATGCCGTTTCGCATGGAAATGTCGGGATTTGCCAGGCTGCCCGGAAGCCTGCCCGTGGTGGGCGACATCGGAGAGATCTGGCCGGTCCTGGCCCTGAAGGCGGCCGACGCGCTGGACGTGAAGCTCGACTTCATCTGCTGCTCCCAGTCTCTGCCCGCCGGGGCCGAGATGCGGGAGTGGATCGTAGAGCACGTCCGGCCGCTCGACCGGGCCGGAATGCTCGCGTGGGACCGGAGCCTTGGAGCCGACGAGGATCCTTGTGCCCCGCCATGATCGGAGGCTGGATTCGTCAACCCAATCTCGTTCAAGGAGGTCGTCCATGAGCAAGCGTTTCGTTCTCATTCACGGCGCCTGGCACGGCGGGTGGTGCTGGGACAAGGTCGTTCGCGAGCTGGAGGACCGGGGCCACACCGCAGAGGCCCCGACCCTGCCCGGCATGAACCCCGGTGACGACCGGAGCCGGGTCACGTTCGACGACTATCGGGAGGCCATCGCGGAAACCCTGAGATCGCGGCCCGAGCCGGCCGTCCTGGTGGGCCATTCCAGCGCCGGGTTCCTGCTCCAGGCCGCGGCGCCGGACGCGCCGGACCGGATCGAAAGGCTGGTGTTCCTCAATGCCTTCGTGGTGCCGGACAACCACGCCCAGTTCGACCTGGTCCCCCCGGAGGTCGCCCAGGGCATGACCGCCCTGGCCGAGGCGTCCCCCGACGCGAGCGTGCCGGTCATCGAGGATTTTGTCCGGGGCGCTCTCCTGGCCGGGGAGAGCAGGGAGGTCCAGGACGATCTCATGGCGCGGCTCAGCCCGCAGCCCCTCGTCCTGTTCACCACCAAGGTCCGGACCGGCCCGTTCGAGGCCCTGGACGTCCCCAAGACCTA
This sequence comes from Deltaproteobacteria bacterium, assembly GCA_021737245.1. Classification (GTDB taxonomy): domain Bacteria; phylum Desulfobacterota; class DSM-4660; order Desulfatiglandales; family HGW-15; genus JAIPEI01. Next base: position 3,059 of record JAIPEI010000277.1, read on the forward strand.
CCTGTTCTGCAGGGACGACCAGACCCCCGCGCCCTACCGCGAGATGGCCCGGGGTCTGGGAGACTGCGAGTTCATGGAGATCGAGGGGGGGCACGAGACCCTGTGGCTTCACCCCGAGCGCGTAGCGGAAGCCCTCGTTCGCGCGGCGGGTTGACCTGAATGGAGCGAAGGTCGAGTGCCGAGGAAGCAGGGAAGAGGGCTGGATTTGATCCGCCGCAGCTCGAAACGCCTGCTTCGGATGAAGGGATGACGTGCTGATTCGAAACCGCTCCTGAAGGGGCTTTTCAATGGGACCGCCCGAAGGGCGGGAGGCAAGGGGTTTGCGGTGAACATCCTGGAGGATCTGCTTCAGCGGGAAGTCTTCCCGGCGCTGGGGTGCACGGAGCCGATCGCCGTGGCCCTGACCGCCAGCACTGCGGCGGCCGAGATCGAAGGGGAGCCCGAGGAGATCCGGATCACCGTGGACCCCGGGGTCTACAAGAACGGGCTCGCCGTGGTCGTCCCCAACACGGGCGGCGAAAAGGGCAATCTCGTGGCCGGCGTCCTCGGAAGCTTGATCCGGCGTCCGGACCTGCGCATGGAGGTGCTGAGCGCGGTGCGGCCCGAGATGATCGGACGGGCCAGGGAGCTCATCAAGTCCAGACGGGCCGCCATCACCTATGACCCGGACTGTACGGATCTCCGCATCGAGGTCCTCGTATCGGCGGGAACGGAGACCGCCCGGGCCGTGGTGGAGCACGGGCACACGAACCTGGTCCTCCTGGAAAAGAACGGCGAGGTCGTCTTTCAGCAGGAGGCGTCCGGCGGGATGCCGGAGGCTCAGGCCTATCGCAGCGCATTGGAGGCGTGCACGGTCTCGGACCTGATCGACCTCGTGGAGGCCATGGGCCCCGAGCATTACGACACTGTCCAGCGCGGCGTGGAGATGAACCTCCGGGCCTCCGAGGCCGGGCGGGGACTCAAGAGGGTCGGGTACTACGTCTCCAGGCTGGTGGAGAAGGGGTTTCTCCTGGACGATGTGGTCACCTCCAGCAAGGTGCTGGCGGCGTCGGCCACGGATGCGCGGATGGCCGGACTGAGCGTTCCGGTCATGTCCAGCGGCGGAAGCGGGAACCAGGGGATCGTGGCGATCCTCGTCCCCTACAATGTGGGCCGGTACTTCGACGTGGACGAGAAGCGCATCCTCCGGAGCATTGCGCTTTCCCACCTCATGAACAGCTACATCAAGTGCTTCACCGGAGACCTTTCCCCGCTTTGCGGGTGCGCCATTGCAGCGGGGGTGGGGGCGGCCGTGGCGGTGGTCTACCAGCTCGAGGGCCGGGATCTGGAGCGGATCACCCTGGCGGTGAACAGCCTGATCAGCGACCTGGGCGGCATGTTGTGCGACGGGGCCAAGGGCGGATGCGCGCTCAAGGTGGTGAGCTCCACGGATTCGGCCATCCGGGCCGCCTACATGGCCCTGAACGGGCACGGGATCCGCGAGACCGAGGGGTTTGTCGGCGCCACGGCCGAGGAGACGATTCGGAACCTCAGCCGGATCGGACGTATCGGCATGTCCCGGGTGGACGCCACCATGCTGGAGATCATGAAGGCCAAGATGGTGTAGCGCCTTTCGAGGAAGACATGGATCCAACGGATCACAACCTGGTTGCCGTGATCATGGCCGGAGGCGTGGGAACGCGCTTCTGGCCGCTCAGCACCCGGGAGAGACCCAAGCAGTTCATCCGGCTGTTCGATGAACGGAGCCTGCTTCAGAAGAGCTACGACCGGGTTGCGGGCATCATCCCCGACGAGCGGATCATGGTGCTGACCAACGACCGGTTCGCCCACCTGGTCGAGGAGCAGCTTCCGGGCATCCCGCGCCGGAACATCGTCGGCGAACCGGAGCGCAAGGACACGGCTGCCGCGGTCTGCCTCGGCGTGCTGATGGCCAGGAAACGGTTCGGAAACCCGGTGATGGCCGTCCTGACGGCGGACCATTTGATCGAACCGGTCGGCCTGTTCCAGCGGACCATGCTCTCGGCGGTCAGGGCGGCCCGGGAGACCGGGGCGCTCTACACCTTCGGGATCAGGCCGACCTACCCGGCCGCGGGCTTCGGCTACCTGGAGATGGGGGAAAAGTCCGCTGAAGACGCCGGCATCGAGCACTTTCACCTGGCCTCCTTCAGGGAAAAGCCGGACATCGAGACCGCGAGGCGATACCAGGCGTCCGGCCGCCACCTCTGGAACTCGGGCATGTTCGTCTGGACCGCGGAGGCCGCCTTCAAGGAGCTCGAAACACACCTTCCCGGGCACGTCGACCATCTCTCCAGGGCCGTGGAGGCCATGGAG
>JAIPEI010000278.1 GCA_021737245.1 Deltaproteobacteria bacterium
CTCCCCTCCGGATGCGTCTTCCACCGCCGCTGCCACTATGCGAACGACCGCTGCAGCCGGGAAATCCCCCTCCTCCGAAAGCTCGACTCCGGCGCCTACGTGGCCTGCCACGGCGTGGAGGAAGGCCGGATCTCCTGATCCGGAACCCATCCTTCGTCCCTCTGCACGCCCCTTCCCCTTCGTACCTTACTCATGAAATCCTGTCATAAAAAACAAGAAGGTTTTCACACCGAGGCCGCAGGCGGCGGGGCCGGGGCCAGGGCCAGGGTTTTCCGGAGCGGACATCAGCGCGAGGCCTTCGTCATTGCGGGCGTCAGCCCGCCTTAGCGGTTCCTCTCCGCCACCTGCTCGTTCAGCGTCCAGTAGTCATAGATCACGCCGATCAGGAACAGCCCGCCCGTGACCAGGTAGAGCAGCCCGGTCAGCCACTTTCCCATGTACATGCGGTGGATGCCGAACACGCCCAGGAAGGTCAGGAGGATCCAGGCCACGTTGTAGTTGTAGGGACCGGGCCGGTACCGCATGTCGGCCTGGCGGTCCATGGACGGGATGAGGAAGAGGTCCACGATCCAGCCGATGAAGAGCAGCCCCAGGGTGAAGAAGTAGATGGTGCCGGATATGGGCCTGCCGTAGTAGAACCGGTGGGACCCGGTGAACCCGAAGATCCAGAGCAGGTAGCCTATGGCCTTGCTGTGCGTGTCGTGCATGGTGGGCCTCCATCATGGCGTGAACAATGTCGACCGTCCTCGAAGGAATCTTTGCAGCGGCATGTGAAAGGCCGCCCAGCGCCGTCTCAAGGTCCTCAAGGTATGGAATACGCGAAAGCCGGACAAATGGCAAGGGATCGAGCAGGAAAAGGATCACGAGCAGGGTTGACGGCGGGGGGAAAAGAAGAGAGACTTGATGAGGGAAAGGAGGAGACGAGCCGTGAGCGAACTCCAGGAGAAGGAAACCGGCGTCGAGAAGGCCTTGGAGGCGGGGGACAAGGAGTCCGCGGTGGCGGGCCTCTACGACCTGATTGTAGCCTATGCCAAGAGGAAGGAGTTTCCCAAGGCCGAAGCCCTGAGGGACCGCCTCTTCGAGGTGGACCCCATGGCCCTCAGCGAGATCGTCAAGTCGGGCGAGATCATTGAAGCGGAGAAGTCCGAGGCTCGGGACGAGGGTCACATGGAAACCTTTGCCGCCCTCTACGGTCTGCTCTCCACGGAGGAAGCCAACGACCTCTACTTTGCCTTGAGCTCCGCAAGGTTCGAGACGGACCAGCCCATCTTCCAGGAAGGAGACCGGAACCATCGTCTCTACCTCGTGGACCAGGGAGAGGTGAAGGCGACCCACGGCGAGGGCGAGCGTGAGGTCCTCCTGAAGACCTTCGGGCCGGGAGAGCCTTTCGGTGCGGAGACATTCTTTTTCCGGACCGCCTTCAGCACGTTCTCGGCCTTCACGCTCACGCCGGTTCGAGCGAGCGTGCTGGAGAGGTCCGCGCTCGATGCCCTGAAGGACGATCACCCCGGCCTGGAAGCAAAGCTCGCCGAGCACTGCTTCCGCTCCGGCGACATGGAGAGTGTCCTGAAACGGCATGCCATGAACCGCCGAAAGCAGAAGCGGGTCATGCTCACGGGCACCCTGGTGGCCCAGATCGTGGGCAAGGACGGCAAGCTGATGGGGAAGCCGTTCAAGGGCGGCTTTGCGGACATCTCCAGAGGCGGTCTCTCCTTCACCGTGCGCGTGTCCAAGCCGGAAACCGCCCGCCTCCTCCTGGGACGCCGTCTCCGGATAAAGTCCCGGCTTCCCTTGAAGGGGGGCAAGGAGGACCTCGAGGTCACGGGGAGGATCATCGCGCTCCAGCCCCACCCCTTCAACGAGTACTCGATCCATGTGCGGTTCGAAAAAGCCCTGCCCGAAGAGCTGCCGGGACGTCTGGACCCGTCCTCCTCCGCCCGCAGCCCCGACCTGGACCTGAAGATCGAGACCTGACAGCCGATCATGAGCGAGGAGACTGTGTGATGAGTGACTGGCAAACCTTTCTTGAAGAGAACCGGGAGCGCTTCCTGGAGGAGCTTTTCGACTTCCTGCGAATCCCCAGCATCTCCAGCCTGCCCGAGCACGCGTCCGACGTGGCCTCGGCCGCCCAATGGGTGGAGGCTCGAATGAAAGCGGCAGGGATCGAGACCGTGGAGATCCTCCCCACCGGGGGCCATCCCGTGGTGTACGGGGAGTGGCTGCACGCCGGGGACAGGCCCACGGTTCTCATTTACGGGCACTTTGACACGCAGCCGGTGGATCCCCTGGACCTGTGGGAAACGCCGCCCTTTGAGCCGGCCCTTCGGAACGGGCGCATCTACGCCCGGGGCGCCAACGACGACAAGGGAAACATGTTTCTCCCCATTGCGGCGTGCGAGGCCCTGCTCAAGACCACCGGGTCGTTGCCGCTCAACGTCAAGTTCTTCTTCGAAGGGCAGGAGGAGATCGGGAGCCCCCAGCTCCCCGGGTTCGTGACCGAGAACCGGGAGCGGCTCGCCTGCGACCTGGTCCTGAGCGCGGACGGGGGCCAGTGGAAAGAGGACCAGCCCTGCCTGGTCATGAGCACGAGGGGCCTGGCCTCGGTCTTCGTGGACGTGCAGGGGCCGGGTCACGATCTCCACTCGGGCACGTATGGCGGGACCATCGCCAACCCGATCCACGCACTGGCCCGCATCCTGGACTCCCTCCACGACGAGGAGGGTCGGGTGGCCGTGGAGGGATTCTACGACGAGGTGCGTCCCTTGTCTCCCGAGGAGGGGGAGGCCATAGCGCGCGTTTCCTTTGACCGGGAGTCCTATCTGAACGAGACCGGGGCCCTCGATCTGTTCGGCGAGCCCGGGTTCACCACCTGGGAGCGCGCCTGGTTCCGGCCCACGCTGGAGGTGAACGGGGTCTATGGGGGCTTCCAGGGAACCGGGGTCAAGACCGTGCTCCCCAGCATGGCCCACGCCAAGCTCTCCTGCCGGCTCGTGGCGGACCAGAACCCCGATCGTGTCACCCGGCGCGTGGCCGAGCACGTCGGGCGTGCGGCCCCTCCGGGGGTCCGCGTCACGGCGAGGCGCGGGGAGCAGGGGGCGGTGCCCTATCGCATCCCGCAGGACCATTCTGGGCTGGACGTGGCCGGGTCGGTTCTCGAAGAGATTTACGGCGCTGTGCCCCTCCGGGTGGGCATGGGGGGGACCATCCCGGTAAACGGGATCTTCCTGCGGGAGCTGAACGCCTGCACCATCATCTTCGCGTTCGGGCTGCCGGACGAGCGCCAGCACTCGCCCAACGAGTTTTTCCGAATCTCCGGGTTCGACCGGGGACAGCGGGCGTACGCCATGGTCCTCGAGCGGCTCGCCGGGTCCGCCGGCCTGAAGACGGGGTCGTAGGATCCGTGCCCCTGGAGATTCGCCAGGCGCGTGCTTCCGATCACCCCCGGATCATGGAGGTGATGCCGGCGTGGTGGAACGGCCGGGACCTGAGGGCCATGCTCCCCCGGCTCTTTCTCGTCCACTTCAACGACACCTCCCTGATCGCGGAGGACCGCGGCGCGCTCGTTGGCTTCCTGGTGGGGTTTCTCTCTTCCTCCCGGCCCGACGAGGGATACATCCACTTCGTGGGCGTCCATCCGGCCTACCGCCGGCAGGGCCTGGCCCGGGAGCTCTACGCCCGCTTCTTCCGCCTCTGCCGTCGCAGCGGCTGCAGCCGGGTCCGCGCCTGCACCTCGCCGGTCAACCGGGCGTCCATTGATTTTCACCGGAGGATGAGGTTCACACTGGAAGCGGGGGATGGGGAGGACCACGGTGTCCCGGTCACCTTGGACTACAACCGGCCGGGGGACGCCAAGGTCCTGTTTCTGAAACGGCTGGAAGCCGGGCGCGGTTGATCCAAGGACCCCATTCTGTGGAAGCATCCGGAATCGAGGAGACAACCAGATGGACAAGGTCGCGATTGAACCAAGAAAGGACGTGGCGATCATCCGATTGACCCATGGCGTCACCAACCCCATCGGGCCCGAGCTCGTGGAGGAGCTGGGCCGCGCGTTCGAGCAGGCCGGATCCGAGTTCCGGGGCGTCGTGCTCGCCGGCGGGAAGAAGTTCTTTTCCATCGGGTTCGACCTTCCCGCCCTGCTCTACCTGGATCGAAAGGGCATGTCCGACTTCTTTCACGGCTTCGGCCGCCTCCTGATGGAGATGACCGCGGCGCCGGTTCCCACGGCCTCGGCCGTGTGCGGTCACGCCGTGGCCGGCGGCACGATCCTCATGCTCGCCACGGACTACCGGATCGCCGCCACGGGCCGGACCCTGATCGGGCTGAACGAGAGCCGGCTCGGCGTGCCAGTCCCTTACGCCGCGGATCTGCTCCTGAGGCACATTGCAGGGGACCGGGTCGCCACGGACATGGCCTACAGGGGAGAGCTCCTGGAGGCCTCCAGGGTGGAGGAAAGCGGCGTCGTGGACCAGGTTGCCGAAAAGAACGAGGTGGAAGGCCTGGCCGTGGAAACGGTGGCGGAGATCGCCGCCCTGCCCCGGGAATCCTTCGCCGCCATCAAGGAGAACCGGATCGAGGCCGTACTGGAGCGATACGAAAAGCACGGTTGGGCGAAGAACGAGCGGTTCCTCGACATCTGGTTCAGCCCGGAGGCCCAGGAGGGCCTGAAGGAGGCGGCCAGCACCTTTTGAGCGGAGGCGTCATGGATCCCGCCTTCGGCACCCTGTGGCGGCTCCCTTCGGGTCCACCCACGCACGCCCCGGCTCTGCCGCAAGGCTTTCGAACGTCTCCTCGATCCCCGCGGGTCCGGCCCCATACGGCCGGGCCCGGGCGGCCGCCTTCGGGGAGGTTCCGGCCGGACCCTGCCGGTCCAGGAACCCGATCCAGCCCGCGGTGACGGTGATCGCGCCGAGCTCCTCCGCCACCTTCCCTCGAAGCACGTACGCCCGCCCCTTTCCGAGCATGTGGCAGAACCGCCGGTACTCCCGGGGAAAGAACACGGTCTCGTAGAGCCCGGTCTCGTCCTCGAACGAGACGAACTTCATGGGGTCTCCCTTTTGGGAATGGACCGTCTTGCCGGTCACGGGCCAGCCCGCCAGGGTGACCCGCCGGCCCACGCGGGAGGGGAGGTCCCGGGCCAGGCAGCGGGGAACCCCCCGAAGGAGCTCCCCGTACCGCCCCAGGGGGTGAACGGACAGGGGAAACCCCAGGGTCTCCACCTCGTCCCGGAGCCGGTCCTCGAGGGAGAGGGGCCGGGGGGGGCGTTCCCGGTCCCGAAGCCTTTCGGAAGCCCGGCTGTCGAAGAGCCGGGCCTGGACCGGGGCCTCGGCCCGGTTGAAGAACCGCAGGGTCTCCCAGAGCATGGCGGGCCGGCGGTCCGCGCCCTCGAGCC
>JAIPEI010000279.1 GCA_021737245.1 Deltaproteobacteria bacterium
TCAGGGTTTCCCCCATTGCGCAAAATTCCTCACTGCTGCCTCCCGTAGGAGTCTGGCCCGTGTTTCAGTGCCAGTGTGGCTGATCATCCTCTCAGACCAGCTAACCATCGTCGCCTTGGTAGGCCATTACCCCACCAACCAGCTAATGGTACGCGAGCCCCTCCCCGAACGGCAACTTCCATGGAGAGGTCACCTTTCATCCCAAAGACCACGGTCTCTGGGACGACATTCGGTATTAGCACCGCTTTCGCGGAGTTATCCCGAATTCAGGGGCAGGTTACCCACGCGTTACTCACCCGTGCGCCACTTTACTCTCCCACCCGAAGGCGGGATTTCTCGTTCGACTTGCATGTGTTATGCACGCCGCCAGCGTTCATTCTGAGCCAGGATCAAACTCTCCAGTTAAATCCTGGGATCCGTAATGGATCCATTTTTTCAAACGGAGACCTGCTCACCAAAGTCGCTATTTAGTTTTCAAAGAGCAAGGCCTTGAACTTCGGCCCGATCCGGCTGCTTCACCCGGCGTTCCCGCCGTTGAGTTCTGCAACCTCGAAAGCCCTAATTAGTACTGCCTCGCCAACGGGAAGTCAACACTTTTTTTTCACTCTCATCAAAAAAGATTTCTTCCGACCTCCCGCCCGAAGCACCGGGCCCGGCAACCTGTCAGGTGGGCCGGCCCATGGATCGCTTTCGAGCGCCGCTGCCTCTCCCGGCTCCGCACCCCAGAGTCAGATGAGCGGGGAATGGATGTCGGTTCCGGTCCCCGCTCGTCGGTGGTGCGCTCGTCTCGTGTCGCAGCGTTTGTATAAGAAGTATATATCCGCCTTTCACCGATTTCAAGAAGAAAAAACGGCCCGGGTCCTATATTTGAAAAAAATGTGCGAGCCCTACTCTACGACCTCAGACACTGTCACGATCTCGACGGCATTCCGGAGCCTTGCACCCTCCTCCTTCAGGGCCTTCAGCGTTCCCGGAAAGGGGTGCGCGATCCCCACGGCGGTTCCCCGATGCCTGGCGATCCCCAGGAGCCGTTCCACCTGGATCCCGATGGACCGCGATGTCGGCTCGTTGTCCAGGAAAACGCTTCTCGACGCAGCCGGAACCCCCATTTTGCAGGCGAGAGAATAGGCCACGGAACGACCCGTGGTCTTGCTGTCCACGAAGAACAGCCCCTCCCTGCTCAGCTCCTCCATCACGACGGTCACCTTGTCCTCCAGCTCCGTGAAGGAGGACCCCATGTGATTGTTCACGCCGCGGGCCCCTGGGACCTGACCCACATGCCGGGCGACCAGATCCAGGATCTCTTTTCGTCCCATGTTGTTGAGAAGAGCGCCCGGACCGGGATTCAGCTCAGGGTAGCCCTTGGGCTCCATGGGGAGATGGAGCATGAGCTCGCGACCCTTCCTTCCGGCTTCCGCGGCCACATCCGCCGTGCGGGGCGCCATGGGCAGCACGGACAGGGAGACCGGAATGTCCAGCGAGGCGAACGCTCGGGCCAGAGCGCGATCATACCCCAGGTCGTCGATGATGATCGCCACCCGGGGCAGGCGCCTCGCGGGCGGCGGTTTGGGCGGTCCCGGAAGAAGGAGACGGATGCGGTGTGTATATCTCCCCCGGGCGTGAACGCGGTAACCCGCCTCGCCCCGGTTTTCCTCGTCCCTCCGGAACGTCACCGCGGGTTCGAGCTCTTCCAGCTCGACACGCAGCTCGGTACCGACCCTCCGGCGTATCTCATCGTCCGGGAGATGCACCGTGATCTCGGTGAAATCCCAGGTGTCCCCGTCCTCGATTCGATGCCCCACATCCGTGAACAGGATGTCGCTTTCGTAGATTCCCCACCGATACAACACATCATAAACGGCCCTGTCGATGCGTCCGATCTCCTCCTGGAGCGCCGGCAGGCGGGAGTGGACCTCCTCGTACGCCGGTTGGGAGGGAGCCAGGGTACGCCGCTCCCCCTGAAACAGGAAAAGGGCCGCGATGGCCCCTCCCGTCAGGAAAAGAAACGCGGCGGACCAGGCGGCGATCCTGCTCCTCCTCGACGGCCTCTTCCTTTTGCTTCGCTTTCTCGTGGTCTTTTTTTTTCGTGACATGGCGCAACCCCCCGCCCCGGATCCCTTCCTCCACCCCGTTTCGGGCGGCTCCGTTCGAGGAAATGCGCACGAACGGCTTAGGGCGCGGCCTTGATCTGGGAGAAGATGTTCCAGGTCTGGAGAAGCTGAAGCGCGTGCCTGACCTGATTGTCCCGCTCCAAGAGCTCCTCCGCCCTCTCATCCACTCCCTCGGCCTCGCCCTCCTCTCCCTCCGGCGCCTGTTCCTCCGGGTGCTTGTCGTTGTCCATGTGCCCCTTGAGATCCTTCTCGCGAAGGAAATGGGGCCGGGTGTCCTCGCCGTTCTCTCTTGGAGGCACAAAGGCAAGCTCGATGTCCGGAATGATCCCCTCGAGCTGGATGGAGTTGCCGCTGGGCGTGTAGTACCTTGCGGTTGTGAGTCGAAGGCCGGATCCGTCCGACAGGGGCAGGATGGTCTGCACCGACCCTTTCCCGAAGGTCTTGGTGCCCAGGATGAGCGCCCGCTTGTTGTCCTGGAGTGCGCCCGCAACGATCTCCGACGCGCTGGCACTGCCTTCGTTGACCAGCACGATCATCGGGTAGGACCTGGGGCGATCGCTCTTCTGGGCCGATATCTCCATGTTCTGCGAAGAATCCCTTCCCTTGGTGCTCACGATGAGCCCTTCGTCGAGGAACAGGTCCGACACCTTGATGGCCTGGTCGAGCAGTCCCCCCGGGTTGTTCCTGAGGTCCAGGATGAGGCCCTTGATTTCCCCTTCCTCCAGTGTCCTCAGGGCGGACTTCAAATCGCGCTCCGTCTTGCTCTGAAAGTTGGAAATCCGCACATAGCCCACCTCAGGGGTGAGCTGGTGGTGCCGCACGCTGCGGAGCGGGATCACGTCCCGGGTGATGGTGAAGTCAAGGGGCTTGTCGCTTCCCTCACGGCGGACGGTGAGCTTGACCTCGGACCCCTGGGGCCCGCGAATCCGCTTCACGGCGTCCGACAGGTTCATATCGTTCGTGGGTTCATCATTGATCTTGATGATCTGATCGCCCGCCTTGATGCCCGCCTTGTAGGCGGGGGTCCCCTCGATCGGAGAGACCACGGTGATGAGATTGTCCCGGGTGGTGATCTCGATTCCCACCCCGGAGAAGCTGCCCTTGGTCTCGATCATCAGGTCCTTGTGCTCCTGCTTCGTCATGAAGGCGGAATGGGGATCGAGGCTCTCCACCATTCCCTTGATCGCACCGTAGATCAGCTCCTGGGAATCCTGGGGCTCCACGTAGTTCTCTTCGATCTGCCTCAGGACCTCGGCGAACACCTCGATGTTCTTGTACACCTCATCGGTTCCGGCCTTCACATCGGCGCCGCTCCCCTGAAAGAACAGCAGCCCCGAGATGAGAACGCAGAGCCAAAAGGCGCAGGTGAAGGCTTTCCCTGTTGAACGCTTCATGAACTTGCTCCTAATAAAGTGGTTTTTCGACTGATCATGATCCGTTCGTATCGACTCCCGCACTTTTCACCACGAAGCCCACGAAGGGACCAGCATTTGCGTAAGCAGGAATGCTAACTCTATAAGCTTTGCAGGTCAATGGACTTTTAGCCAGGCCATCGGATCGAGCGACTCTCCCGCCTCTCTGAGCTCGAAGTAAAGACCCGGACCGGACAGGGAGCCGGATTCCCCCGCGAGCCCGATGACGTCCTCCGTCCGCACGAGGTCTCCTTCCTCCACCTTTCTCTCCGAGAGGTGCGCACAGACCGAAAAATACCGGGAGCCGTGATTGATGATGATGATCTGGCCGTAGCCTTTCAACCAGCCCGAGTAGTCCACGCGGCCGTCGTAGACCGCCCGTACCGCCCCCCCGGACTCGCCCTGGATGAAGATGCCCCTGTGGGTCAGAACGGGGCCTGTTCCAAGAGGGTGGTAGTTTTCGATCACCTCTCCCTCGAACGGAAGCTGGAGCTTTCCCTTGAAATCGACAAAATCGGAAGAGAGCTCGACCGTCCGCACCGGCTCCCTGTCCAGGCCGGCCAGGGTTTCCTTCAGGCTCCGGGCCGCCGACTGGAGCTCCTGGACCGCTGTTTCGTAGAACTCCTTCTCCCGATGGATCTTCATGAGCAGGAGAACCTTCTTCTCGAGCTCCTCCTTCATCATCTCCAGCTGCTCCGACTCCTCCTGATCCAGGCGGGTAACCACTTGAAGCTTCTCGTCCACGGCCTGCACCTGCATCCGGTGCTCGGTCAGCACCCCCAGCATCCGCTGGAGGAGCACGCGGTCACGCTCCATGATGATCCGGAGGTAGTACATCCGCTTTCTCAGCTCATCGAGATCCCGCGCCGTGGCCAGCAGCTTCACGTAGCCCCTTCTTGCGTACTTGTAGTAGGCCACCACCCGGCTGCCCAGCCTGGAGCGCACGTCGCCGGCCTCGATCTCCAACCTCTCCAGCTCCCGGCGCTTGACATCCAGCTCCGAACGCTGAACCTGAACCTTTTCCCGGATGGAAGCCAGCAGATCCCGCTTCTCCGCGATTCGCTTTTCGATTTCCGAAAGCTGCCCGAGCAGATTTTTCTCCTTGACGTCGAACTTCACGTACTGCTCCCGTTCGCGGGACAGCTCCTCTTCAATCTTGCGGATCTGGTCGTCCTTCGGATCCTCCGCGTGCCCGGCCGCCGGAGAAAAAAGCAGAACGGCCGCGGCTGACATCATGCGGAGGACCCCGAAGGCGCTGTGCGGTATGGGGAGTGGGAGTCGCATAAGGAACGTACCGGCCCGCTATGGTTCGGGATTGAAGAAGCGGCCGACAGCGATCAGGCCGCCGGTGAACCCCAGAACGAGGCTGAGAATGACGAGTCCGAGCGCGATCTCGGGTGGCAGAAACACCACCTTGAGAATCGGAAAGCCGGACGCATACAGCGGCTTGAGAGAGACAAGCCGGTAGGCCCCGTAAAGGCAGATCAATGCGCCTGCTCCGCCCGCAAACCCCTGAATGGCGCCCTCCAGGAGAAACGGGGCCTTGATAAACCGGTCCGTGGCCCCCACGAGCTTGTAGATCTCCAGCTCGTCCCGGCGTGCGTAAATGGTCAGCTTGATGGTGTTCGTGGTGATGAACAGCACGGCGAGGCAAAGGAGGCCGCCGATGATGAATCCCCCCGCCTGGATCACGGTAAGGATCCCCTCGAAGCGCTCGATCCACTGTTCGCTGTACTGGACCTCCCCCACGCCCGGGAGGGACTCCAGCTCGTCCTTGACGGCCTCCGGCGCCAGATCCCGGAACTCAGCCTCCTTGAACACGAGCTCGAAGGAGGCCGGGAGCGGGTTC
>JAIPEI010000280.1 GCA_021737245.1 Deltaproteobacteria bacterium
GGTTTACGCGACAAACGCCTGGCCCCAGGTGGAGTATGTCATCGACCACTCCGAGTCCAAGTTCTTCTTCGTAGAGAACGAGGAGCAGCTGGACAAATGGCTTCACTTCCGGGACAAGGTGCCGAACCTCAAGAAGGTGATCGTCTGGGACCTGGAGGGGCTCAGAAACTTCAGCGACCCCATGGTCATGACTTTCGACGAGCTCCTCGAGATCGGTGCGGAAGTCGCCGGGCAGTCCCCCGGCCTCTTCGAGCGGAGGCTGGAGGAGGTCTCTCCCGACGACCTGGCCGTTCTCATCTACACCTCCGGGACCACCGGCCCCCCCAAAGGGGCCATGCTGACCCACGCCAACGTCACCTGGATGGGACGCGCCATCACCACGGACAACCCCATGTACGACACGGACGAGGTGCTCTCCTTCCTGCCCCTCTGCCACATCTTCGAGCGGATCTTCTCCGTGTTCGCCCACATCACTTACGGGCACGTGGTGAACTTCATCGAGAGCCCGGACACCGTCACAGACAACATGATCGAGGTCAGCCCGACCGTGGGGTACGCCGTCCCGAGAATCTGGGAGAAGTATCTGTCGGCGGTCATGATCCGGATGTCGGACGCCACCTGGTTCAAGCGGATCGTGTTCGGCCTCGCTCTCAGGATCGGAAAGAAGCGGGCCTCGCTCCGCATGGACTTCAAGGAGGTGCCGTTTTCCCTGGATCTGGCCTATCACCTGGCCCACCTGGCCGTCTTTCGAAAGCTCAAGGAACGCCTCGGATTCGACCGCATGCGAATCGCTTACAGCGGTGCGGCCCCGATCTCACCCGACGTGCTCCACTTCTTCCAGTCCATCGGGGTCAACCTGATCGAGGGGTACGGCCAGACCGAGGGGACCGGGGTCACCTGCGTGTCCCGCGTGGACCGGGTGAAGTTCGGCACCGTCGGGCCGCCCCTCACCGGGACGAAGATACGCATCGCCGAGGACGGGGAAATCCTGGTCTGCTCACCCAGCGTCTTCAAGGGCTACTACCGGGACGAGAAGGCCACGCGGGAGACCCTGAAGGACGGGTGGCTTCACTCCGGGGACGTGGGGGAGATAGACGAGGACGGGTACCTGAAGATCACGGATCGTAAAAAAGACATCATCGTAACCGCCGGCGGCAAGAACATCACCCCCCAGTACATCGAGAACAAGCTCAAGTTCAGCCCGTACATCAACGACGCCGTGATCATCGGGGACCGGCGGAAGTTCATCACGGCGCTGATCATGATCGACGAGGACAATGTGGTCAAGTATGCCCAGGACCACAAGGTGCAGTTTTCCACCTACGGGGATCTCACCACGGACCCCGAGATCGTCCGTCTCGTTCAGGGAGAGGTGGACAAGGTGAACGAGACCCTGGCCCGGGTCGAGCAGGTCAAGAAGTTCACCATCCTGCCCAAGAAGCTCTACGAGGAGGACGGCGAGGTCACCCCCACCATGAAGGTCAAGCGCAAGTACGTCAACGAGGCGTTCGGAGATCTCATCGAGGCCATGTACCGCCGCTAGCCCGGTCCACGGACGGTCAGAATCGCCGATCCGTCTCCAGGGTCCCGATCAAATCCTCCACCCGATCGATCCCTCTGCTCCGGCAGAACCCGCTCAGGCCGTCCAGGATCTTCAGGGTCGCCAGGGGGTCTGCAAAGCCGGCCGTGCCCACCTCCACGGCCCGCGCCCCGGTGATCAGGAACTCCAGGGCGTCCTTCGCGGTTGCGATCCCGCCCACGCCGATCACGGGGATGCGCACGGCCTCAACGACCTCGTACACCATGCGCACGGCCACGGGTCGGATGGCCGGGCCGGACAGTCCTCCCTTGACATTGGCCAGCGCGGGCCGCCGGGCCTCCACGTCCACCACCATGCCGGTGATCGTATTGATCAGGGACAGGGCGTGTGCCCCGGCCTTCTCCACGGCGAGCGCCGGCTCCCGGATGTCGGTCACGTTGGGCGAGAGCTTGACGATGACCGGCTTGTCCGACCGCTCGAGCACGGTCTCCGTGACCCGAGCCGACATCATCGGATCCGTACAGAAAGCCATGCCCCCCTGCTTCACGTTCGGGCAGGAGATGTTCACCTCGAGGGCGTCGATCCCCTCCACCCCTCGGAGCGCGCCCGCCACCTCTCCGTACTCCTCCACGCTGTGGCCGTAGATGTTCACCACGACCGTCGTGTCCAAGCGCTGGAGCCAGGGCAGCTTTTCCTCGAGAAACCGTTTCACCCCGATGTTGGCGAGCCCGATGGCGTTCAGCATGCCGCAGGGGGTCTCCACGATGCGCGGAGGCGGGTTTCCGGCCCGAGGCTCGAGGGACAGCCCCTTGACCACGATGCCGCCCAGAAGGGCCGGGTCGAACAGGGGCTCGAACTCCCGGCCGTACCCGAAGGTGCCGGAGGCCGCCAGGACCGGGTTCTTGAGCCGCAGGGGCCCGACGCGCACAGTGAGATCGGGATCCATCTCATTCATGATCTGATTGCCTTCCGAAATCCCGGGGTTATGACCACCCCGCTCCCGCGCGGCTCCAGTCCACCGCCTCTGCGGGAAAAACCGGCCCTTCCCTGCACACCCGGAGATAGGGAATCCCCTCCTGCGGTGCGGCATGGACGGTGCAGCCGAGACATGCGCCCAGGCCGCAGGCCATGGCCGATTCCAGGGAAACCTGGCAGGACGCGCCCGCCGCACGGGCGAGCGCCGCCACCCGCTCCAGCATGGCCGGGGGACCGCAAGCGCAGACCGTGGTCTTGTTTCCCTGCTCGGCGCAAACCGCCAGGTGCGGCTCCAGGAGGTCCGTGACCGGGCCGGCATGCCCGAGGGTGCCGTCTTCCGTGGCGATCTCGGCCTCCAGGTCCAGCTGGAGAACGTCCCCCGGGGAAAGCACCTCCTGTTTTCCTGAAAAGCCGGCGAGAAACGCCGGGGTCCTGTCGCCCTGCCCCAGCAGCGTCTGCGCCAGGAAGAAGAGAGGGGCCACGCCCACGCCCCCGCCCGCCAGGATAAAGGAGCCCGAGGCAGGCCCGGTCTGAAACCCGTTTCCCAGGGGGCCGAGCACCTGGATCCGATCGCCGGTACGCTGCTTCGCCAGGACGGCCGTACCCCTTCCCACCACACGGTAGAGCACGCCGAAAGCGTCCTCTCCGATGCGGCCGCAGATAGAGAACGGGCGCCGAAGCAGGGGATCCATGCCGGAAAAGGCACGGAGCATCACGAACTGGCCGGGCCGGGCCTGTTTTGCAATGGAGGCCTCCCTCAGAGTCATCAGGTAGGTCCCCGGTGCGACCTCCCGATGGGCGGTGATTTCCGGCTCACACTCGAACATGAACGGGCTCCCTTCCTCCGACGGATTCCTCGTATGTGGCCATGAATCATAAACCGTACGCGGCTCATGCACAAGATCAAAGCCCGCTCAGAGCGTCCTGTCCAGTACCAGGTGTGAGAAGTAGCCGATCACGGCGGACAGGTAGAACGGGAGGAGCCGCTCCACAGTCTGGTCGTAGAAGACCACAGGGAGCAGGAGGATGGGGAGGGGAACGAGGAGCATGGCCCACCAGGTGTGGGTCCAGCCGCGGTGTCGGCCCAGGGCCGGCAGCATGGCGCAGAAGCCGAGAACGGCGGCCCAACGGAACATGCCCTTGATCATGAAGGCGAGATCCAGGAGCGCCAGGATCAGGAAGAACAGGTTCTGCCCCTTGGAGTCGGTGTCCGTGTCCGGAAACAAGGCCCCCATGAGGGCCGCCACACCCAGGACCGTGGCCGTCTCCGGCCGGGGCTGAACGAGTCCCAGCCCGATCCCGCCGGCAAGGCACCCGCCCCAGAGGAGCATGCCCCCCGCCACATGAACTCGATAGCCCGGCATGCCCTCCTCCCAAATCGGCCTTTCCTGTTCGACGGATCAGCTTCGACTCGAAACGCCGATCCCGGAGCAAACTCCTTGTGCCTTCGCCCGTGCTTGGGTATACATCCGGGTGTCGGCTCGTCCCGGGGATGACCCTACCTCCCGGCGTCCCCGGCGTCAAGCCGCCCGGAACGGAGACATCGATGATCCCGATTGCAGGCGATGTGCCGCGGACCGGCAGGCCGATGGTGAACGCCCTTCTCCTCCTGGTCAATGCCGGTGCTTTTCTTTATCAGCAGACCCTCCCTCCGCTGGAGGCCGGGCAGATCTACTTCCGGCTGGGCTGCATCCCCCGGGAGATCGTTCACCTCATCGACACCGGGCCGTCCGCTCTGGTCCCCCTGCCCCTCACCCTGGTCACGTCCCTGTTTCTTCACGAAGGCTGGATCCACCTGATCCTCAACATGCTCTTCCTCTGGGTGTTCGGAAACGGCGTGGAGGCGAGGCTCGGACATTTGCGCTACGCAGCCTTCTTCCTCGGATGCGGCGCGGCGGCCTCGATGACCCAGGCGGCGTTCCACCCGGCCTCGAACATACCGGTGGTGGGAGCCGGCGGGGCGGTCTCCGCCGTCATGGCCGCTTACCTGGTCTTTCACCCGACAGCCCGAATCAAGACCCTGGCCTTCTGGTTTCTCCCGGTTCGGGTGGTCCGGATCCCGGCCCCGGTCTTTCTGGGAGCCTGGATCGCAGCCCGGTTCGTCGCGGGCCTTTCTCAGCAGGCCGGAAACGACGGTGTGGCCTGGTTCGCACACCTCGGCGGTTTCTCCGCAGGGCTGGCGGTCGGGCTGAAAACGCGGTACCGGAAACGGGATCGTTCCAAACGCAAAAAGCGCAAATAAACGTAATCTTCCAGGGTCTTTTCAACCCGTTTCTTGACCTTACCATGCGGTGCGTGATATGGGTGTGAAGGTTGTCTACTATGCCGCAGTCCAGACTCCGCCAAAAGGTCCGGGCCCTCGGGCGTCTTCGGACCAACGAACACACCACCATGACGCTGCTTGCCGTTCTCGTGGGGCTGCTCGGCGGCTATGGCGCGGTGGGCTTCCGCTACCTGATCGGGTTCTTCCAGGAGCTGTCTTTCGGGGCCGGCGAAGATCTGCTCGACCTGGCCCTGGCCACTCCCTGGTACCTCCGCCTGGTGATTCCCACGGCGGGCGGCCTGGTGGTGGGCCCCATCGTCTACTTCCTGGCCAACGAGGCCAAGGGGCACGGCGTTCCCGAGGTCATGGAATCGGTGGCCCTGCGTAGCGGCATGATCCGCAAGCGGGTCGTTCTGATCAAGTCCCTGGTCTCGGCCGTTTGCATCGGTACGGGGGGCTCGGTGGGGCGGGAAGGACCGATCGTCCAGATCGGCTCGGCCATCGGCTCGACCCTCGGGCAGCTCCTCCGGGTATCGGCGGCCAGGATCCGCACCCTCGTCGGCTGCGGGGCGGCCGCCGGGAT
>JAIPEI010000281.1 GCA_021737245.1 Deltaproteobacteria bacterium
GTTCCGGGGCCACCCGTGATCACCATGGCCTTGCTTTCCAGGGCGCAGCGGACCGCCTCGGTCTGGCGTTCGGCCAGGGTGATGGAAAGCCGGTCCTGGACCCAGGCGAGGGCCTTGTCTGTGTCCACCCGTCGAATGGAAGGCCGGGCGCGCAGAAGGGCGCCCAGACGAGAGGCCGCCGAGCTCTCCGCCTGATAATAGGGGGCGAGGTAGACGGCCTTTCGGTTTTCCCGGAAGGACTCGACGTCCTCGTTCAAGTCCTCTAGGACGATCCGGCCTTCCAGCGTGATGCGCCCGAAGGCCCGGGCCACCTGCTCGTCCGGCACATCGAGGATCTCCCTGCACTTGGCGACAAGGGGATCATAGGGGTAGTAGACGTGCCCCTCGTCCGCCATCCGGTTCAGCACGTATAGAATGCCCGCCTCCACGCGGACCGGGGACTCCTTGGGGAAGCCCAGCTTCTCGGCGATCCGGTCCGCGGTGACGAACCCGATACCGAAGACGTCCGTGGCCAGCCTGTACGGGTTCTCCTTCACCACGGCGATGGAGTCCCTGCCGTACTGCTTGAAGATCCGGGTGGCATAGGCGGAGCTCACGCCGTGCGCCTGAAGGAAGATCATCACCTCCCGGATTTCCTTCTGATCCTCCCAGGCGCGGCGGATTATGTCGATGCGCTTGCATCCGATGCCCTCCACATGGGAGAGCTCCTCGACGCGTCGATCGATGACCTCCAGGGTCTCCTCCCCGAAGGCCTTGACGATGCGTTTGGCCATGACCGGGCCGATGCCCTTGATCAGGCCGCTGCCCAGATACTTTTCAATGCCGGCGATGCTTGCCGGCGCGAGGGTCCGATACCGATGGAACCGGAACTGGCTCCCATACCTCGGATGGTTGGACCAGTCGCCGGTCATGTGGATGACTTCCCCGGGCATGGGGGCCGGCAGGTTTCCCACCACGGTGATCAAATCCCTCTCCCCGGCAACGCGAACCCGGGCGATGGTGTAACCGTTCTCCTCGTTGGAGTAGGTGATCCGTTCGATCTGACCTCGGAGCTCAGCCATGGTCTTCCCCGGGTTCGTGCACCCATTCCGGAACCTTTGCTTCGGGGAATGCATCGGAAACGGGGATGTAAGGCTTGACGTCGACAATCGGGGTGCCGTCGAGGGCGTCTGTGGCATCGATCCGGATGCGGTTCCCCTCGACGGAGAGAAGCCTGGCCATGTCGATTCCCAGGAGATTGGGCCGGCGGGGTGATCGCGTGGCGAACACCCCGGTCAGGGGGATCCCGGGGTTGTTCCTGGGATGCACGAGCAGGGTCCGCCTCTGCTCCGGCGTGTCGTTGCGGTCGAACCAGTAGATTACCATGACGTGGGAAAAGCCGGCCAGCCCCCGGAGTGCGTCGAGGTAAGCGGGGGCCAGCTCCAGGACCGCACCGGAGGCGTCCCTGTGAATGGTGCCGACGGTATGTATCCGGTAGCTCATGGTGTACAGGATATCCGCCCTGTCGTTCAAGGCAAGAGAAAACAGGGCGGCAAACCCGGCCGTCGTTTGATCGAGCCGGGGGCTTTTCATGCCTTCCAGAGGGCGTCCTCCAGGCCGGAGCTCCTCCGCGTCCTGCGTGAGACGGCGGCCCTGATGATCGATTCCGGCGCCCGGATCTCCACCGACGCCTTTGCCCGCGTGACGGCCGTATACAGGAGCTCGCGCGTCATTATGGGGGAAGGGCGGTCCGGCAGGACCAGGAGCACGTGTTCGAACTCCGAACCCTGGCTCTTGTGGACGGTCACGGCAAAGGCTGTTTCGTGCTGAGGCAGCCTCAGGGGATGGATGCTTCGCAAGGCTCCTCCCGGAGCGGGAAAGCAGGCTCGGAGCTCCCGCCTTCCTTCCTGGGGCAGGATCACGCCTACGTCTCCATTGAAGAGCTGGAGCTCATAGTCGTTGCGTGTCACCAGGAGCGGTCTCCCCCGGTACCATGGCCCCTGGAGGCGGATCAGGTCCTCTTCGGCGAGGACGCGCTCCACCAGTGCATTTACGGCCGTCACCCCGTAAGGCCCTTCACGCAGAGCACAGAGGATGCGGAATCGGTCGAAGCGCTCCAGGGCCCGGGCGGGAGTGGATGCGTTCAGGGCCTCTGCAAAGGGGTCGAGGACGCTTTTCCGGAGCACGCCCGCCAGCTCTCCCGGTTTCGGCAGGGGTGACCAGGAAACGTCATCCGCCGCGCCTTCACGAAGCAGCGCCATCACACCGTCCTCGTCTCCCTTGTTGATGAATCGGGCCAGCCGGCCCAGGCCGCTCTTTTCCCCGAAACGGCGGCTTTTTCGCAGAAGCACGACGCCGTCCTGTACCGGTCCCTCTCCCGGCGGGCTTGCGGCCTCCGGGATTCGTTCCCCGGTTTCCCGCTCCAGGAGCGACCGAAAGGACGGCGAGAACCCGGGCTCCCGATCTCCTCCGCAGATGTCGCCGAGGACGGCCCCCGCTTCCACGGACGCCAGTTGATCCCTGTCCCCCAGAAGGATGAGTCGCGCCCCGGGGGGGAGCGCCTGGACGAGCTTGGCCATCAGGGCCAGGTCCACCATGGAGGCCTCGTCCACGACGAGGACGTCCAGAGGGAGCCTGTGAGCCGCGTTGTGGCGGAAGTAGGGCGATCCTTTCTTCGTTCCCAGAAGCCGGTGGAGCGTGGCAGCGCCCGATAGGACTTCAACGCGGCCGGATCCGGGGTCGAACAGCTCGTGCGCAGCTCCGTGGACGGTCTCGCCGAGCCTGGCCGCCGCCTTTCCCGTGGGGGCGGCCAGGGAGATCCGGAGTGGATGGCCTTGTTGCCCGGAGAGCTCGTGGAAAAGAGCCAGGATCCGCGTCACCGTGGTGGTCTTCCCCGTCCCCGGTCCACCGGAGATCACGGTGAACCGGCGCAGAAAGGCCGTGCAGGCGGCCACCTTCTGCCAGTCCACCCCGCTCCCGGCCCCTTCACGTGGAAAAAGGCGGTCCAAGGCGTGTCGAAGTGCACCGGGACGCGGGACGGACGCTTCGCAGGCGCCGTGCTTCCGGATCCAGCGGATGAGCGTCTCCTGATAGGACCAGTATCGGTGGAGGTAGAGGCGGGCGCACTCATCGAGGACAAGGGGGGTGAACTCCCCGGGCGGACCCACGACCGGGATCCTGACGAGTCGCTCCGCCCAGGCGGCCCCCGGGGGAAAGGGGGGCAGGTCGGTCGGCCTCCCCTCGGGAAAGGCGATCTCCTCGGCCCGCTCCAGGTCCAGGCAGACGTGGCCCGCCCGGGTGGATCGGCTCGTCAGGGCCGAGGCCAGAAACAGCTCTTCAGACGCCTCTTCGGCTGCGAGCTTGGCCATGAGCCCGGCGAACCGGATGTCCAGCTCGCCGAGGACGCCGGCCTGCCTGAG
Organism: Deltaproteobacteria bacterium; assembly: GCA_021737245.1. Taxonomy (GTDB): domain Bacteria; phylum Desulfobacterota; class DSM-4660; order Desulfatiglandales; family HGW-15; genus JAIPEI01. Next base: position 3,399 of record JAIPEI010000281.1, read on the forward strand.
TGGTTCGAGAACATCGTGGTTTGGAAGGTCCACGGTCAGCCCTTTCGAGGCAGCAAGCCTTGGCGCAGCCTGCGGATGAGCGGTTCCGGGGGCAGGGTGTGGAACACGCCGTATCCCGGACCGTAGTCCGGATGCACCCCCCGGAGAAAGATGTAAAAGACCCCCCCGAAATGCAGGGTGTAGTCGTACCCCGGCAGCCGGTGGGAAAGGTACCGGTCCAGGGCGAGGGTGTAGAGAAGATACTGAAGGTGATAGAGCCCGTCCGCCATGGCCGCTTCGATCCTCTCCCCCCGGTAGTCCTCCAGGGAAGGACCGAGATCATTCGACTTCCAGTCCACGATGTAGTACCGGTCCTCGTACCGGAAGACCAGGTCCACGAACCCGCGCAGGGTTCCCCGGACCGGAGAAAACCGGAGCCGGCCGACCCGCTCGGGGAGTGTTTCCGGAAGGCCGTTCCCCCCATACGGAAGCAGGAGCTCCCGGAGGTCGTGCGGGGAAACCGGCCGGAGAGGGAAAAAGAAGGAAAGCTCATTCAGCCGGTTTCCCCTGGAGATGCGGTCGAGCCGAAGGTCCGTTCCTCCCGGATCCAGAGGCGTAGAGATCACGGTCCGGACCATGCGGCACACCGTCTCCTCCCAGTCCCGGTCGAACCCATGGTCCAGGAGCGCCTTTTGGACGGCTTCTGACAGGGCAATCGGATCGGGGTCCGTGAAATCCAGGGTCTCGAACACGGCGTGCAGGCAGGTGCCCGACCGGGTCCCGGCGGGAAAGCCTGCGAGACCCGCGGGCGCCTCGCCGGGAGCCGGCCCTCCGGTTTCCCGTCCGGATCCCCCGGTGGTTTCGAATGCAGGCTCGTCCTCCCCGATCTCCCCCCCATGCGGGTGGGAGGAGGTGAGGGACGAGAAGCTGGCGATTCCCCACGACCGGTCGATGCGGCCTTCAAAGACCTTTGCAGACAACCTCGGAGGCTGTGCGACCGGCTTCGCGAGACGGGATCGGGCGGCGGCGGGAAGGGGAGCGAGCTCGATGGAGCCTTTTGAGGCGTCTTGAAGAGACGCCAGATCGGCGCGCATGTCCGATTCTCCGAGCCTTTCGTACTGGAGGGCCGAGGACTGAGGCGGCGTTCTTCCGCTCTCCGGCCGCCGCGTGTGGAAAAGGTAGGCCGGGGCCGAGGTGCCGGCCTGGTTAAAGCGGCCCCACACGGTGTAGCAGCGGTTTCTCGCACGGGTAAAGGCCACGTACAGAAGCCTCAGGTTTTCCGACAGCGCTTCCTCCTCGGCCAGGGCGATGTGCTGCTCCCGCTCCGGCCGGGGGGAACCGAGGTCCAGTGTCAGCCGGAATCCGTCGGTTCGCTCATGGAATGCCACGGGACCTTTCCGATCGCGGACCACGGACGGATGCCAGATAAAGGGACAGAACACAATGGGATACTCCAGCCCTTTGCTCTTGTGGATGGTCACGAGCCTGACGGCGTTTCGGTCGCTTTCCAGTCGAAGCGGCTGCTCTTCGGTCCCCCTCGTCCGCGGATCGACCTGCTCGGAAAGCCACTTGACCAGCCCTTCCGGTCCGAGCTCCTGCCAGGTCTCCGCCTGGTGCAGGACCTCGGAGAGATGGAGCATGTTCGTGGCCCGACGTTCCCCGTCCGGAAGCCCGAGCAGCCTCTGAAGAACGGACTCCCGTCTGAGCAGGTCCAGAAAAGCGTGAATGAACCCCCTCTCCCGCCAGGTTTCGTGGCAGGCCCGGAATCTGAGGAGCCATTCCTCCCTCTCGCGGGCATCCGAAAAACGGGTCTCCAGCGACGCCCCGTCCCAGCCGAGGGCAATGGTCGCCAGGGCGGCCCGGAGCAGCCCTTCGTGCTCGGGCCGTGCCATGGCCAGGAGGATCCGCCCCATTTCGACGGCCTCCGCCGTCTCGAAAAGACTGCTTGTCGTGTAGAGCACGGACGGTATG
>JAIPEI010000282.1 GCA_021737245.1 Deltaproteobacteria bacterium
GGTAGAAGAGGGGCACCTTGGGAAAGGCCTGAAGGCGGTAAGCTGCATCGGCCAGGTCCACGGCCTGTCCTTCGAGACGCTCGGCCGCGGCCCGGAATCCGTCCGGGTCCCGGCCGAAGCGGGCCACGAGCGGTCGAACATCGAGATCGTGAGGACCGGCGAAGAAGTGGGCGTTCTTGAGCTCACGGACGCCCACCATCTCCCCTGTCACCGGCGACGGGGAGGCGTTGAGGAGATAAACAAGGCAGATGAGCTCCAGGAGCGGGTGTTCCACGGGCTCCCATTGCGCATGGTCCTGGCGGAGCAGGCGTTGTGTTCCACGGTCTACGAGAAGATACTCCTTCAGGAAGGGCAGGAGGATGCCGTCCGGAGGCTTCAGGCGCGCGCCGGCGTTCCGGCACAGTATTGCGATGTCGCGGCCGGCCAGCTCGTCCCAGTGCTGGGGAGGGACGTCCATCGATTCACCGGAAGGCTTTCTGTCCGGAGGCGGCTCCCGTCTCCGGCGCTCCTGCATGGCCAGGTAGGCCCGGCTGAAGGGGTAGGGGCCGGATCCGAAATGAGCGCAGGGGTAGGATGCGCAGTCCCGGGAGCAGTGATCGATGTGCCGGTCCGCGGCGCAGGCGAGAATGGGGCAGGGAGCGCCGAGGATCTGCTCCTGGGCCTGGATCTTTCTGCGGGCCTCTGCGCTGCGGCCCGGCCCGCAGGTGGAGCAGGTGCCGAGCGCATTCAGGCCGCAGGCATCACAATCGATTCCGCAGGCGCCGGTGGACATTGGATTCGGCTCCTTTCCCGTTGTTCGGCCGCCGCTCTCCGGCGGGGCTCAGCATGCACCTGAAGGCGTTTTCATTCTGTACCCATTATCCGTGAACGCCGTGGAGGAATCAAAGAAAAACCCGGATGCCGATCGGTGGAGGAGCGGGAAAGCGGTTTTTCGTGGCGATCCTCGCATGGTCCTGGTATACCCGGCCGAGACCGTCGATTCGGGATCGGATGGAAACCGCGACAGGCCCCGGCGGCGCGCCTTTTCTCCCGGTCTCCCGGCCTGAGTTCGATCTGAAGGGAGGGCTGCGCGGGTCATGGGAAGGAAATACGCTTCCTACATGGAGATCCAGGGTGCCGAGCGGGAGGGCGCGGACTATCGGGTCCGGTTTCGAAGCGGATCGTCCGGGATCGCCGTCATGGCCCCACACGGCGGGGAGATCGAGCCCGGAACCACCGAGATCGCAGAGGCCGTGGCCGGCCGTGACCACGCATTCTACAGCTTCGAAGGCCTGAAAGCCGACAGCAACCTGGACCTTCACATCGCCAGCACCCTCTTCGACGAACCCAAAGGCTTGGGGACCGCCGCAGAAGCGATCACGGTGATCACCGTCCACGGCTGCCGGGAAATGGATCCCGTGGTGCTTGTGGGAGGGCTGGACACGCAGCTTCGGGGGGTCGTGACCTCCCGGCTCCAGGACGCCGGTTTCGCTGCTCGTGAAGATCCACGGCTTCCCGGAAGGAGTCCGTTGAACCTCTGCAACCGGAGCAGAAAGGGTTGCGGAGTCCAGCTGGAGGTGTCCCTCGGTCTGCGTCGGGCCCTTTTCGCCGGCCTCACGAAATCCTCCCGGGCGGCGCCTTTGCCCCGGTTCCAATGCTTCGTCGCCGCTCTGCGCAACGCGATTTCCGCCCGGGACCGGGCGCGATCCGCCTCCCTCGAATAGACCGCCGGAAAGGTCACATCCCCGGGTGCCGGACCTTGCCGTAATAAGATCCCGAGAGATATACGGCTGCAAGAGGGTTGTGGCCCGTGACCCGGTCCTTGACCGCGAGAACGGTGGTGGGCGCCTCGGCATAGCGGAAAAACAGGGAGTCGTGTCCGACGCAGAGCCCGAGGAGGACATTGAGCTCCGTCTTTTCCTCGTTCAGGAGGCGGGCCTGAAAGACGGGGTTGCACATGGACTCCCCGTCGTCCTGCCGAATGGTCTCCTCGGGGGCAAGGTCGAGAAACCGCTTGGGTGTTCGCCCGGCCTTGCACGCCACGGAGACCACCTCGAAGTCCCGGTCCCGCAGGATGCTCTCCACCAGCCCGGCCTCGTGGGCGAGGCCCATGCAGAAGGCCAGACCAAGCCTGCGGTAGCCCATCCTTCCGGCGAACTCGCAGATTTCCTCGATCCGCGTTTTGGTCGGCTGCATCACGTAGGGACGCTGATGCCGGTTGGCATAGCAGTCGGCCTCCTGGATGGAGGCCTGCCGGGCGAAGCCCCTGACGGGTTCGTTCTCGTACTCCCGATTGGCCTCCCCGAGCAGATCGGTGCGCGTCAGCGTGGGACAGCCCCGCGTTCCTTGACCCGTTTGGGCCATGCAGACTCTCTCCTCGCGTGAACCGGTGCAGGAGGCGCATGAGGCCTGCGGCCTGCTTTTTGTTTCCTCATCCATAGACGCTCCGGAAGCCTCCCCGGGGATGCGACCGCCTAGAAGCGATCCATGTGCACAAACTCCTCGATCTCGCGGCGCTTGGGGGCCTTGGACTCCTGGGCGGGAACGCCCACCGGGACCATGGCCACCAGTTCGTAGCCCTCGGGTACGTTCAGGACACGCTTGGCCGCGTCATGATCGAAGAGACCGATGATCACCGTCCCCAGCCCCTGCTCGTAGGCGGCCAGGCAAATGGATTGGGAGGCGAGGCCGAGGTCGAACATGAACCAGTCGCCGAACTTCGTGGTGACCTCTCCCTTGTAGTACCCGGAGCTGTTCAGCTTCCCGCAGATTACCAGGATCGCTGGGGCTCCCGGAAATCCCTTGCCGGCGGGGTTGGTCTTGGGGATGGCCTCGTGGAGCTCCGCCTTGACTCCCGGGTCACGAACCACGATGATCTCCCAGCACTGGGTGTTGGCCCAGGACGGAGACCACCGGACGGCATCCAGGATCTGCCTGAGCTGCTCTTCGGTGAGGTCGCGATCCTTGAATTTTCGAATGCTTCTCCGGCCCTTGATCAGTTCCATGAATGCGCTCATTGTTCTTCTCCGTGGCAGCAGGGTTGAAAGAGTACAGGGTGAGCTCTCCGGGTCCTTTGCCGGGTATGGGAGGTGATCATTGTCCGACCCCGAACCCTTTGAGGAGCCCTTTCACCTGGTCCTTGACCTGGTCTTCCGTCGACTCGGACTTCCGGTCACCGGCTTCATCGGAGCCGGGCCGGAGCATCTGCTTGAGCTGGGAAGCGTCCGGCACTCCCTCCTTCAACCCTCCCTCGATCATGCTCTTGAGGTCGGGCCGGAACTTGGGGTCGGCGAACGGTCCCGTCACGAGCACAGGGACCCGGATCCCGCTTCGCTCCGCCGTGTCCCCCTGCCCCTTCATGGTGGCCACCATTTTCGGCTCCACGCGGAGGTCCAGGACCTCGTTCACCAAATCCGCCGTGCCGGTGGCGACGACCCGGAGAAAGGGGGACTTGAGCTCGGTTCCGGGGGTCTCCACCACGCCGTTTCGAATGGCAAACGGGGCGGAGAGCTCGGAGAAGTCGGTCTTCGGCCGGTCGCCTGACTTTGCTTGCGATTCGGCCATACCGAAGGCCGACTGGACGTTTCGGACCATGCCGGCCAGGTCGATGCCCACGACCGCTCCGTCCTGGAAAAGAAGGTCCCCCTTGCCGTTCAGGGCCTGCTTGATGGGTTCGGGCCGGTCCCCCACGGTGTTGATCGAGATGTCGCCGCGGACATTCCCTTCGATGACGTCCTTCCCTGCGAGATCCCGCACCAGCGGTCCCGCCTGGATGCCGCGCAGCCTGGAGGAAAAGCGGCTCTTCGGGGCCTTGCCCCGGACATCCGCTTCCGCGTTCGCCTGGATCGAGCCCTCGTACAGCTTGGCTTCCAGCGGATCCATTCGAATCACGCCGTCCCTGGCGGTGGTCGTGATGACGATGTCGCGAACGCTGAGGCCTTTCGCCTTGAGCGACCCCACGCGGACGGCCCCGTCCAGGATGAGCCTCCTGAGGGGCTCATAGTCGATGGGTTCGGCCTCCCTGGAAGCTCCGGGGGACGGCTTTTCCTTTTCGGCCGCTTCTTCACCCGCCGGCGGCAGGTAGCGGTCGAGGTCGATCCGGTCGAGCCGGAGATCAAAGGCCACATCGGGTCTGGAGAACTCCCTGGCCCTGGCTGAAAAGGTCAGCCTGGATTCGTCCAGCACCAGGAGCCCGTCATGGAGGGAGACCGCCTCGGGGGTGCCCGCCACCCGAACGTCGAGAGACATCCGCTCGAGGACATCAGGGTCGGATGTGGCGATGGGCAGCTCCCGGCCGAAGGCATCGAGCGCCGAACGCGGTGAAAACTCGGGGATCTGGATACCGAGGTCGAACCGTCTTGCCGAGCCCGGGGCCTCCACGGATCCCTTCATGTGGAGGTTCACTTCCTCCAGGGCGGTGAGCCGCAGGTCGATGGGAATGGACGCCTCCATAGGATCCCTGCCGAGAGGCCCGATCGTGCCCTCGACGTTGAGAGGCTTTCCGTCCAAAAGCACCGAGAAGAGCAGGTTAATCGGCCGATCCAGGGAAACGTTTTCGAGCTTCAAAGAGAGGTCGGAGATCTCTTTTCTCGTCTCCGCGGCATGATCGATATACAGCAGGTCCCCGGACACGGAGAAGTCTCCCACGGCCAGGGATTTGAGGGGAAGTCCCGCCCCGGAGGGGGCTTCCGTTCCGGCGGGGGCCTGCTCGGCGGGTACCCCGGGTGCGCCCTCACCGCCCAGGCCTTCCCAGTTGGCCCGCCCGTCCTTGGTCTTTTCCAGGTTCACCTGGACACCTTCCAGGACGAACCGCTTGATCTGAACATCCCGGGAGATGAGGGGGATAAGCTTGACGCGCACGTCGAACGACTTGACGTACAGGAGGTCTTCACGCTCGAACCCGGGCGGATTGCCCAGGTGGAGATCCGAGAGGGCGAAGCCCGCCCAGGGGAAGAGGGAGAGGTCCAGGTCTCCGGCCAGTCGAAACGGCCTGCCCGTGGCTTCGCTCACCTTCTCCTCGATCACGGGCTTGTAGCTTTCCACATCCACGAACATGGGTACCAGGAGGAGGGCGAGAATCACGAGGACGGCGAGACCTCCACCGAGAATCAGGATCCATTTCAAGGCGCGTTTCATAGGGTCACCCCCATGCCCGTCCGGAGAGAACCTGTTCAGGCCGGGCGGAGAAGGAACCCGGCCCGAGAGGAAGGCGGCCCCCCCTCACGCCCGGCTCCTTGTGAAATCAGGATCCCCCGGCCCGCCCCCCAAAAGAGAAGCGGGAAGCCGCCCGCATGGGCGGCGCCCCGGGTCTGAGAAAACGGATCAGTAGATCGGGTT
>JAIPEI010000283.1 GCA_021737245.1 Deltaproteobacteria bacterium
TCTTTGATATCGAGGCGGGGGTTGAGTCCGTGGAAAATCGTCGCTAGGATGTAGGGATCGACTTTTCCGGAAGGAACGGACGGCAACCTACAGCCGGAAGGAAGGGAGGAGGACATTGGAGTACACGAAGATTCCGGGCCTCGACCTGCAGGTGGGCCGGGTGGCCCTGGGCACCTGGGCCATCGGAGGTTGGATGTGGGGCGGGACCGACGAGATCGAGTCCATTCGAACCATACACGCAGCCCTGGACCGGGGGGTGAACGTGATCGACACGGCCCCGGTCTACGGTTTCGGCACCTCCGAGGAGATCGTGGGCAAGGCCGTGGAGGAGGCCGGCGGCCGGTACTCCCTGGCCCTCGCCACCAAGTGCGGCCTGGAGTGGGACGCTGCGGCGAAGGCGGTCTGGCGGAACAGCACCACGGAGCGGATTCGCAGGGAGGTGGAGGACTCCCTGAGGAGGCTGCGAACCGATGTGATCGACATCTATCAGGTCCACTGGCCGGATCCCCTGGTGCCCTTCGAGGAGACGGCCGAGCTCATGGAGCGGCTCAAGAAGGAGGGAAAGATCCAGGTGGCCGGGGTCAGCAACTTCAGCCCTGAGCAGATGGACGGTTTCCGGCGGCGGGCGGAGCTCGCCGTGTGCCAGCCGCCCTACAACCTCTTCGAGCGGGGCATCGAGCAGGACGTCCTGCCCTACTGCCGGGAAAACGGCATCTCCACGTTGTCCTACGGGGCCCTCTGCCGGGGCCTCCTCACGGGCAAGATGACCGGGGAAACAAAGTTCTCCGGGGACGACCTTCGAAAGGCGGATCCGAAGTTTCAGGAGCCGCGGTACTCTCAGTACCTGGAGGCGATGGCCCGTCTAGCCCGGTTCGCGCGGGAGCGCCACGGCCGTGATCCCCTTCACCTGGCCGTCCGCTTTATCCTGGACAGGGGCGTGAGCGTCGCCCTTTGGGGAGCACGGCATCCGGACCAGATGGATCCCCTGCCGGGCGTGTTCGGCTGGTCGCTGACCGGGGAGGACATGGCGGAGATCGATCGGATCCTCAAGGAGGCCGTCCCGGATCCGGTCGGGCCCGAGTTCATGGCCCCGCCGTCGCGCGGGGAAGGGACGACCTAGGGCGGCCTGGCGAGGGAGGGCGCATCCCCCAGCACGCGGGTAATGGTCTCCCGCAGCTCCTGAATAGAGAACGGCTTGGGAAGAAAGGCCTGGGCGCCTGCATCGAGGATCTCCCGGGCCGGTCCCTCCACAGAGTAGCCGCTCGTGACGATAACCTTGAGGTCCGGCCGGGCCCGGATCAGCTCCGGGTAGACGCTTCTCCCGTCCATGTCGGGCAGCAGGATGTCGAGAATGACCAGGTCGATGCGCTCCGCAGACGTCTCGACTGTCTCCACGGCTTGCCGTCCGGTCGGGGCGATCAGGACCTGGTACCCCATCCGCTCGAGCACAATCCGGAACACCTCCAGCACCGCCTCCTCGTCCTCCACCACCAGGACCGTGCCCCCCTCGGCCCTTACAGGTTCCCGCCTGGGGGTCGCCTCCTGCCCCACAATCTCCCGTGCGGGGAGCCAGATGGAGATCCGCGTCCCTTCTCCCGGGACCGACCAGGCCGTGATCTCCCCGCCGTGGTTCCGGACAATGCCGAAAACCGCGGCCATGCCTAGACCCCTTCCCTGCAGCTTGGTGGTAAAGAAGGGATCGAAGATCCGCTCCAGGGTTTCTTCGTCCATTCCGGCGCCGTCGTCCTTCACGGTCAACCGGACATAAGATCCAGGCTCCAGGCGAGCCGGACGCTCCGTGTCGTGGTCGGCGACCGGGACATTCCGGGCCGAGATCTGGATGGTTCCCTCGGCCTCGATGGCCTCGGCGGCGTTTTGTACCACTGCGGAGAGGAGCATCTGGATCTGAGCCGTATCGGCTTCCACACTCCAGAGATCACCGGGCAGATCGGCCTCCAGGCTGATCGAAGGGTCGATGTGGTGCGCCAGGAGGGGCAGGGTGTAGCGCACGAAGGTGTCCATGGGGATCACCGTGGGGCTGTAACGGCCTCCCTGGGCGTAGGCCAGAAGCTGGCGGGTGAGGTCCCCCATGTGCTCGATGGACTCCTTCATTCCATCGATGTATCGTCCAAAGGACTCCCGGACCCCGGCGTCCAGGTCGATGAGATCCATGCCGAGGAGGTCCAGGTTGCCCATGACCGCGGACAGGGCGTTGTTGAAGCGGTGGGCCATTCCTCCGGCCAGGGTGGCCACGGCCTGGATGCGGCTCGACGCCTGGAGCTCCGCCTGTATCTGCTCTCGCTCCTCCTCCTCGCGGATTCTGGCCGAGATGTCCCGGCCGAACACGGAAACACCCCCGCTCGACGAAGGATAGGCGTGAAACTCGAACGATCGCATCTTCCCGTCGAACGCACCGGCCTGGACCAGGGTTTCGGGTCGGCGGGTCTCCTGCACCCGGCGAAACATCTCCTCCAGGGGTGTGCCCCCGGTCCCGGGAAGGACCTCGAAGACCGGCCTCCCCACGGCCCGATCCCCCCAGGTGCCCGTCATCTCCTCCGACGCACGGTTCCAGTACGTGACATCGAGGTGCTGGTCCATGGCAAAAAAGAGGTCCGTGATGCTGTCCGCCAGCTCCCGATACCGGCCCTCGCTCCGCCGCAGGGCTTCTGCGGTCTTTCGGTGGGCTTCCTTTTCCAGGCGGCGCTTTTCGTCGGCGGGCTCGAGAGGCTCGACCTGCTCTCCGGCCGGCTCCTTCGGATGGCGGATGCGGGTGCGCTTGTCGGTGACGTCCCGGCAGATCCCGGCGACGCACTCCACCTCCCCGGCAGTGTTCAGGACGGGACTGTAGACGGTGTCGAAGAGCCTGGTCTCTCCTGGGAGCTGAATCTCGTGCACCACGAAGAGCTTGTCCCGTTCCTCGAGAACGCAGCGCAGGTGAGGTTCTATGGCGTCGGCCCCCCGCCCGATGATCTCCCGGTTGGTTCGGCCGATCACGTCTTCGACCTTGCTCCCCAGGAACGCGGCCCCGGCGTCGTTGATGAAGGTGTAGCGAAGCTCCCGGTCGTAGCACACGACGACCTCCGAGCAGTGGAAAAGAAGACGGTCCAGGTCCGACTCGCCGGCTTTTCCCGTGGGGGCGGGGGGCTTCGGGATGGAGGCGCAACGCCGGGTTGCGCGTTCGGTGGTCATGGGACGTCTCCTTTCAGTCTCCCGGCTTCGGCCAGCACGGCCCCGAGCGGCATAAGAGCCCCCGTTTTCGAGGCCGCCGTTTAGAACCGGCAATCACCTTCTTGGAGAAATTCGAGCTTGTTAGAGAAAGGCAGGCATGTCCCGGTCCTTCGAGCACCCGCCCGGACCAGGGGCGGATACTCGGAGGGGAACAGGTCAGGGTGTTTCAGGCGGGATGCTCAGCCCTGCCGATCACTTTCTCGGGGCCACCTCGGGCGGCTTCTCCGTGCTTCCCGTGGCGTTGGGAAAGTCCTCGGCCTTGTATGCCTTCCTGTTTTCGTGAATCAGCTCGCGGGCCTCCTCCATGAAGTTGGCGTATCGCTTCTTGCACTCGTAGAAGCCGTGCCACCAGGCATAGTCCGGCGCCATCATGGCCGCGCCCATACGGGCCCTCCGTCCTTCGTGGTGCCACAGCTCGTAGTACTCCACCTCCAGCCGCTCGTCGAAAAAGCGGGTCTTGTCCAGAAGCCCCTTGGTGTACAGGTCGTCCAGCACGGCCTTGGCCGGCTTGAAGTAGACCTCGTTGTACTCCTCCACCACGCGGTCGAGTTTTACGTAGTGATCGTCCACCCAGGTCCTGCCGTGGCACTGGGTGCAGACCTCCTTCATCTTGTCCCGCTCCACCTCCCAGTTGGTCTTGGCGGGAAAAGCGGCGAACTCCGACGGGCGCACCGTCAGAGGGGCCTGGATCTCCCAGGAGAGTCTCTCGGTCACGTCGTGGGTGGTGAGGGTGGCTCCCGCCCCGGACATGTGGCAGGCGGCGCAGGTGGGGCCGCGATAGTCCACGCCCGGGCTCCAGGTCCCCGGCGCGGCTGTCCAGTTGTAGTCGTCCCCGTGGGCCGTGTAGATGTCCCCGTGCTTGCTCTCCATGTAGATCTCGATCTGGGGATGGTCGGGGCCCAGGTGACACTGGCCGCAGGCCTCGGGTTTTCGCGCCTCCATGACCGAGAACCGATGCCGGGTGTGGCAGCTCGTGCATGACCCGCGGCTCCCGTCCAGGTTGATCCGGCCGACGCCCACGTTGGGCCAGGTCGCAGGATCCAGCATGCCCTGCTCGCTTTTCAGGATGGTGCCGTGGCAGTGGTAGCATCCGGAGACCCGCTCGAAGTCGCTGTTCATGCCGTCGTTCAGCCAGGGATCGATCTTCCAGATGATCTCCAGGGTGTTCGCGTGCTTGCTCCGATCGTACTGCATGGCCTCGTCCGGGTGGCAGCGGGAGCAGTCCTTGGGCGTCACCACCCCTGCGACGGGCACGCGGTAGGACCCGGTTCCGTAATCCGTGTCGCTCCGCTCGTACTGCTTGTAGTGGGCCCGGCTCACGTCCGGGTCGAACTCCTCGGCCTTGTGGCAGTCGTAGCAGGTGATGTTGGCTGCGGCGTGACGGCTGGCGGCCCAGTCCGCGAAGATCCCCGGATGCTCCTGTTTGTGGCACTGGATGCAGGCCACGGCCTCCGGAGGCATGCTTCGCTCGATACGGAAGGCCTTCTCCTTGGCGGTGTTGGTCGCCTCCTGACCGAGGACCGGTCCGGCGGTTCCTGCGAGGAGCAGGAACAGGCCGGCGAGGGGGGCGAAAAGGATGGTTCGCGTCTTCATGGATACACCTCCCTTTTGTGTGAAAATGCACCTCGAGCAATCAAGCGGATGTAGAGCAACGTCTCACATGCCGCCGAAACGCGGCCGCAAGCACGGCCGGGTGGAAGACCCCCGGCCAGATGAAACCGGGCGCTTTGTTCCGCTGCGGCCTTCTATAGACCCAGCCCCCGGTAAGGTTCCTTGAGCTGCTTGTACTCGTACAGGGCGCGCCGGTTGTGCACCAGGTCCCTGTGGCAGTCCACGCATCGCTTCTCGTACCCGGGCCGTGCGTAGACCACGGCCCGGTGGGCGAGCATGGCCCCGCGTTTGTCCGGAATGTGGAGCAGGTTGCGGTGGCACTTCTGACACTGCTCGTTCTTGAAGGAGGCGTAGGCCGCCTGCCGGTTCTCCTCGTGGTCGTACTCGTCCTGAATGAAGTGGACCACCACGTCCTTGATGCCGTGGGCGGTCTTCGCGTAGAAAAAGTTGAAGGTGTCGTGGGGCGCCGGGAGATG
>JAIPEI010000284.1 GCA_021737245.1 Deltaproteobacteria bacterium
CCGCGTCCAGACGATGCACGGCCTCCTCGACCCTTCCAGCGACCTCCTTTGTACGCCAAAACGGGGTTCCCTGGGGCATCAGGATGCGCGCCTCGAGTACGTCGCCGTCGATATCCGGCATGGCCTCGCTGCCTATGTGTCCGCCCGCCATGAAACCCGCCGATCCCAGAAGAACGAGCAGGACCAGGCCCAGCACGGCATGCCGCCTGCGGATCGCCGCGTCGGCCATGCGTCCCACCCGCTCGCGAAAGGAGGAAAACCCCCGGTCGAAGGCTGTGCGGAAGCGGGAGTCATGTCCTTCACTCAGGCGCTGTACGCTTCCCTTGAGGTGATGCGGAAGGATCCAGAAGGCCTCGATCAGGCTGGCCGCCAGGGCCGCGATAAGCACCACCGGCAGCACCTCGAGCACGGCTCCCAATTGGCCGGCAAGAAAAGACAGCGGCGCGAAGACCGCCACCGTGGTGAGAAACGACGACAGCACGCCGGGCATGACTTGTCGGGTGCCTTCAACAACCGCCGCCAAGGGAGAGGAATGCTCCTTGGCGTGGGCGGCGATGTTGTCGGTGATGACCACTGCGTCGTCCATAACGATGCCGATGGCCATCAAGAGCCCCACCAACGTGATCATGTTCAAGGACAGGCCTGTCAGGGTCATCACCGCAAAGGCGCCCATGAAGGCCGCAGGCAGTCCCAGCACAGCCCACAGGGCCAGCCGCGGGCGGAAGAACAGGCTCATGACAAGAACCACAAGCACCAGGCCCATCAGGCCGTTCTCCACCAGCATCTGGAGCCGATCGCGCACGATGCTGGTCATGTCCTGGGTCAAGGTCAGCCGTACCCCTTCGCCGAGCCGCTTGCGCTCGGACTCCACGAAGGCCGTGATGTGGTCCATCACTTTCAGGGAGTCGTCACGCAGGGTCTTGCTGACCTCCAGCACCAGGGCACGCTCGCCGTTGAAGCGGATCTGTTCCTCCTCGCGTTCCCCGATCTGCTCGAGTGTCGCTATGTCACCCAGGGTCAGCTCGCCGCCTCCCCCGCCCGAGACCACCACCACATCGCTCAGCTCGCGAAGAGAGCGACGCTGGTCCGTGAAGCGCAGCAGGATTTCCCGGTCCCTGGTCTCGAGGGTGCCAATCGGCATGTCAATGCTCTGGCGCGCCACCCTTGCCGCCAGCTCGCGGGCCGACAGCCCGTACTGACCCAGCACCTCGCGGGGAACCTCCACCTGCCACTGACGCTGGGGGAGACCATGTATGAGTACGCCCGCCACGCCGGGGAGGGCCATAAGACGTTCCTCCAGGGTCAGGGCATAGTCTTCCAGCTGCCTCAGAGGCATGTCGCCGCCCACCGCCACTGCAGCCACCATATCGCTCCGGTGCAGCTCGCGCACCACCGGTCGCTCGGCGCGCGCCGGCAGGTCGGTCAGGGCGTTGACCTCCGTGTCTATGTCGTTGAGGAATCGGATCGCATCACCGCCGGAGGCCATGGTGGCGGTGGCGAGAGCAAGGTTGTCCTGGGCCACGCAGACGAGCTCGTCGAGAAAATCCACCCCTTTGAGGGCATCGTAAAGGCGGCGGCAGACGGCATCCTCTACATCGCCCGCGGCGGCGCCGCGGTACTCCACCTCGATTCCGACTTCGACGGGGCGATAGTCGGGAAACGTCTCGCGCCTGAGCGACGGGGCCGCGAACAGGCCGACGGCCAGCAACAGGATCAGCAGCAGATTGGCCGCGGTGGGGTGGCCGGCGAACCAGCGGATCATGGTACATCTCCCGCGGCCGACCTTTGCAGCCGCCGCTCGAGCTCCCTGTCACGAATCGGTTTCACGGACATGCCATGGAGTGCGGGCACCGGATCATCGACGATCACCCGATCCCCCGGCGCCAGCCCTTCGCGGATCACGGCCAGGTCGTTCTGCTCAAATGCCGTCCTCACCGGCCGGAGCTCGAGCCGGTCGTCCTTGTCCACTCTGTAGACCTCCCCCCGGTGCACGGCTGCGGCCGGCACCGCAAGCAGTGGTTCGGGGCTGTCGGTGGAGAGGTGCACGCGAACGTACATGTCGCGTTGAAGAGGCGGGCGATCCGGCGGCCTGGCGTCCCGATAGGGCTCATCAACCGTGACCACCACCCGCACGGTCCGGGTGCGGGGATCCAGGCCGCTGGCGACCCGTGAGACCCGGGCCGGCCAATGCACCCCCTCGGCCCCAACCAGAACCACCTCGGCGCGAATCGCCGAAAAATCCAGCCGTTCGGCGAGATCCAGGGCATCGGGTCCGGGCTGCAAAAGGGCCACGCCGCCCATCAGGCGGAGAATCATGGAGATGGGGATATGCGCCTCCACCTCGGCGGCCTCAATGCTGTCAGCCTGGAAGATCCGCTGGCCGGCCCCCACATGCTGGTGCATTTCCACGTCGACCTCACGGAGACGCAGGTCATAGGGGGCTACAAAACGGGTGTCCTCGAGATCCCGGCGCGCCTGCTCCAGCCGCGTGGAGGCCCGCTCCACCTGGGCCTCGAGTCGCTCACGACGGGAAGGAAGGACCCTCAGCTGGTTGTCCAGTAAAAACACGGCCTGGCGCTGGGCCAGAGTGGCACGAATCTGCTCGTCGCGCTTGGAGCTGGAAACCGTCCCGCTTTCAGCCAGGCTTTCGATGCGTGACAGCTCCTGCTCGGCCAGGCCCAGCCGGTCCCGCTCCAGCTTCAGCAGGCGGCGGATGTTTTCCGCCTCGGCCTCGACCTGGTCTTTCTCGGCGACCAGGCCGGCAAGCTCCGCTTCCGCCTCTGCAATGGCCAGCCGATAACGACTCGGGTCCAGCGCCAGAAGCAGTGTGCCTTCCCGCAGCAGGGTGCCGCTTTCCAGGTCCGGGTGGCGCTCCACCACCCGGCCCGGCACATTGGCGACCGCCTGCCAGGTCTCTGCGGGCCGGGCAGCGCCGTAACCACGCGCCTCCAGCCGAAATGCCAGAGGTTGCACCTCGATCACCGCCAGGCTCGGCACCACGGAAGCCGAGTCGTCATGGGTGGGTGTCTGGCGATTCACCACAAACAGCACGGCCAGGCCGATTCCGATCGCCAGGCCGGCCGGCACCGTCATCGCCCGCCCCATACGCTTGTAAAAGTGTTTCATTTTCGCCCCCTGGTTTCGGCACCAACGCAATGTGTTCTAGGGACAGGTCAAGCCTGCGTATGAGCCGGGGCTTCATCCGCAGCCCTTGGGTTGAAACTGTTCCGCCGGCATGCGGACCTCCTTCGGCTGTTTGAGGTGCGGGCGCGCGACGGTCTCGCCTTACTCTCCGCCGTTTTGAGGTTTGGTCTCCGCCCGTTCCTCCTTTTCGATGCGGTCGAGAATGTACCGCCTGAATGACCAGAGCACGAATACGCCCATGATCCCGATCACCACCAGAGCGGATATGTTTGCCGCGCTTGGGTTTTTCAGCACATTCTCCAGTTGCTCTCCGAAAATCGCCATGGTCAGGGTTCCGGGAAGAAGCGCCGCCCCGGTCCCAATCAGGAAGTCCGAGTACTTGATGTGAAGGGAGCCTGCGGCAAGGTTGATGACCGGGAACGGCGCAATGGGCATCAGCCGAACAGCCAGGACGGCCTTGATCCCGCCATGGCGCAGGACCCGGCGCAGCTTCTCGAGGCGCCTGCTTTCGATCCGTCTTACCTTGTCCCCGCCGAATTTGTGCCCCAGGAAGAAGAAGACCGTGGCCGCTGTAAGGCTTCCGCCCATGGCGAACGGCCAGCCCAAGAGTCCTCCGAACGCAAGGATGACGGTGACGTTGATCACCGAGTTGGGAAAGATGATGACGCTTGCCAGGACATACGTCGCCAGGATGGCAACCGGGGTCCACCACCCGCCCCTCACGGTCTCGATCAGCCGATCGATGAACTCGGGATCGGCGAACCGCTGGAGGGGCGTGAGCTGCCAGAGCACCGCCATGACCATTACCACGACCAGAACGGCCAGGGGAAAGCCCCAAACTGAGATGATCTCTTTCAACCGATCTAAGATTGCATTCTCCTTAAAGGCAATAAGGTGATGACGCCCGAGTCCCCGGCGCAACGGACCTCGATCGTGGGAGCCGTCACCACCGACCGTTTGGGGGTATCCCGGCTCACGGCATGCAGAAAGGTGGTCTTGCCGGTGCCTGCCCTGCCCGTCAGAAAGACGTTGCAGTCGGTGTGGCGGACATACTCCCCGGCGAGCTGAAGTTCTGGGTTGGTCTGTTTCATCGGCTGCTTCTGCTTCAAGTATCGGGACAACCGGGACAAAGAGCGGCAGGGTCCCGCCTCCTGAACCGATAGCCTCCCCGGACGCCCTTACTGGAGAACACGATCTGCCACAGCTGGTTTCTTCTGGCCCGGAAGCTGCCGGCACAGGACAGCAGGTAGTAGGTCCACATGCGGTAGAACCTCTCGTCATAGGTCACGGACAGCTCGGGCCAGCTCTCCGCGAAGTTGCGGTGCCAGGCCATGAGGGTGGGATCGTAATCCTGGCCGAAACTGTGCCAGTCCTCAAGGACGAACAAGCCCTCTGCCGACGCGGTGATCTGCCTGGCCGAGGGCAGCATGGAGTTGGGAAAGATGTACTTTTTGATCCACGGGTCGGTCGCGTAGACCGAGGTGTTGCCGCCGATGGTGTGGAGCAGGAACAGGCCGTCATCCTTCAGGCATCGGCGGACCACCTTCATGAAATGCCGGTAGTTCTTCTGGCCCACGTGCTCGAACATGCCGATGGATATGATGCGATCGTACGTTTCACGGAGGTCGCGATAGTCCTGGAGATCGATCCGGACATCGAGCCCCTTGCAGAACGCCCGGGCGAACTTCACCTGCTCCTGTGAAACGGTGATGCCATGCACCGCTGCTCCGCAGCGGGTCGCGGCATACTTTGCAAAACCGCCCCAGCCGCACCCGATGTCCAGCACCTTCATGCCGGGCTGCATGCCGGTTTTTCGGCAGATCAACTCCAGCTTGGCTTCCTGGGCCTCGTCGAGGGTCTCCGCGTTCTCCCAAAACCCGCAGGAGTAGTTGAACCAGGGGTCCAGCATCAGGGAGAAGAGGCGGTTGCCGATATCGTAGTGGTGCCGGCCGATCTCATAGGCCCTGGATCGGTTCTGGGCGTTTCTCGCCCTTGCCATGAGGACCGCCCAAAGGAGCCTGATGGACTTTTCCGCGGCCTTCTTGTCCAGCCGATGGGCCAGTATCCGCTCGAAGAACCGGTCCAGGGCCTCGCAGTCCCACCAGCCGTCCATGTAGCTGTCCCCCAAGGC
>JAIPEI010000285.1 GCA_021737245.1 Deltaproteobacteria bacterium
CTGCTGGCATGCTCAATGATGTAGCGCATCAGATCATGAGAATGCGCTAAATCCTTTTTCGTTTGCTTGAGTGCGGTGATATCCTGAGAGCACACGAGTACGCGTTCAGTGCTGTCGATTTTGAGGTAAGCGGTGGAGATCAGCAAGCATCTCTCCTCTGAGGATTCACCTCGAGGAAACGGCAGCCAAGCTTCAATCCCCGTTTGGCTGAGCCTCGTCTCAAAGGTGTCCAGGACAGCCTGCCGAACCCGGCACCGGGCGCAGGCAGGCCCGAATCCGCAGCCCTGCGGATCATCAAGGTGGTGCAAGCAGCGCAACGCTTCGCCGCCACGTAATCCGATCATCTCATTCGAGGGTCGATCCGCAAACTTGGCCGCAAAGCCGTTAACCTTACGCACGCGGCGGTCACGGTCCACCAGCATCATGGCAACAGGCGCATGCTCGTGGATCACAGACAGCTCAGCCAGTGCATGGCGTAGCTTCTCTTCATCCTTCCTTTGGCGTGTGATGTCATCGACCGCCATTATGGCGACCTTGCGCCCCTTTACAACGAGACCGCTCACCTTGAATTTCACCCATATGGAGGAAAGACCGGTCTCCCGTTCCAGCAAGGCTTCCCCCTCCTGGACGGCCGTGCCCGGCTCACCCGAGCATGCGGCGCGAATGGCACGAGAAAGCGGGCATGCAGGGCAGTGTCCCGTGTGCCCGCACCCTTGCGGGTCTGTTTGCCGCCTTGCACAGCCGATGAAATCCCCGCACTTAACTCCGACAGACTCAGTTATTCGCTTTTCGAAAAGGCGTTCAGCCAAAGGGTTGGCGTACAGGACTCTGGTGTCATGATCGAACACCGCCATACCCACCAGAGAGGCTTTCATAATTCCCTTCAGCTCGGAAGCTATCTGAAAACCCGGTACTGCATCGTTTTTCCCGTTCATGGTCATTTACGCCCCATTTGACACTCACCAACCAATCCTGAACAGCAGTCTTACTTTACCTCGCTACTTGATACCGACGTATCCTCGCGAGGTTGGGTCTGTGTCGAGAGCCGTAGCAACCCGGCTTCCCATGTTCCAATTACAGACCCGCACTTCGGAATAAACTCATGGCCATAGGAGAGGAAAGAATAATACCACACCCTCTGAAAAACCGCCAACATCAGGATGAACCCATGACTGAAGTTTTACAGTGATTTCAAAAACTGGGCCGTTTTTGCCAGTTAACCTGTTGATATAATAGAGCCAGCTTAGTGCCCGCCTGAGAAGTCCCGGTGGATGTGAGGTCACAACCTCTTCCCACCGTTTCCGCAGATCGATTCCCTCCATGGCGGCGAGTTTTTCGGTGCGTGGGCGGCTTCCATGAGCTCCTTCAATTCCCTCGAGTCCGAACAGATCCGGCCCCCCTGCGGTCGCCGCGCATGATGAAGCGTATGGGGTGCCCGCTGAAAATTTTGACCCCAATTTGACCCCGTCACGAAAAAAGGGCCTACGGGAAAATCCCGTAAGCCCTTGAATGGTTGGTAGCGGGGGGCGGATTCGAACCACCGACCTTCGGGTTATGAGCCCGACGAGCTACCTGACTGCTCCACCCCGCGACAGAATGTACTAACATAGTCCCGCGGTTCCGATTCGTCAACCCCTATTTTGAGAGTCCATTTCAGGCTTGTTTTCGGAATGTTATTCCTTGCGGGACTCGAATCGCGGGATGCGGATGACGAAGGTGGCGCCTTTTCCCGGGCGGTTCAGGACGGAGATGTCTCCTCCGTGGGCCTGGACGATCTTGTAGGAGATGGCCAGGCCCAGGCCTGAGCCCCGCTCCCGGGTGGTGAAGAAGGGCTCGAAGATCTGTTGAAGGTCGTCCTCGGGAATGCCGCGGCCTTCGTCGCTGATTCGAATCTCGATGCCGTGGGGAATGCGCTCCGAGTTGATGGTGATCACGCCGCCCCGGCTCATGGCCTCGATGCCGTTGGTGATGATGTTGATGAAGACTTGCTTGAGCTTGTCCGGGTCGCAGGTGATCTCCCTGAGGTCCGGATCCAGGGACTCCACAAAGGTGTAGAGGTCCGGCGGGTAGGCCGCCCCCATGAACTTGACCACGTCCCGCAGGACCGAGTTGACGTCCGCCTGCCGGCGTATGAGGCGGTACTCCCTGGTGAAGTCCCCGAGCTCCCCCACCAGCCGCTCCACCCGCGCCACCTCCTCGATGATCATGCCGAGCTTCTGCAGGGTGTGCTCGTCCTCGATGGTGTTCTGGATCTGGTTTGTGAAACCGCCGATGATCATGAGCGGGCTCTTGAGCTCGTGGACCACGTGGGCGACAGCTTCTCCCACTGCGGCGAGCCGCTCGGACTGAAGGAGCTTTTTTTCCAGGTGCTTTCGATCCGTGATGTCGCGGATGATGGCCGTGATGGTGACGCCCGACTCCATCTCCAGGAAGGAGAGGCTCAGCTCGACCGGAAACTCCTCCCCGCTCTTCCTAAGCGCCGTGAGGCTGATGGTCCGACCCACCAGGGAGCCCTGGCGCCGTTCCAGGAATCGCTGAACGTATTGGCGGTGGTTGCCGTACTTGGCCGGGATCAGGATCCCCAGGTCCTCTCCCATGACCTCGTCGCGAGTGTAGCCGAAGATCCGCTCGGCCGCGTTGTTGAACAGGGTGATGCGGTGGTTCTCATCGATGCTCAGGATGGCGTTGGTGGCCGTGTCCAGAATGGAGCGGAACCGTCTCCGGGAACCCCTGAGCTCCTCGATCAGGGTGCGGTAGCGGGTCTCGTCCCGGGCGATCTCCATGAAGTAGTGGATCTCCGCTTCGCCCGGGACATGGATGGGGTACATGATCAGGGAGAGATCCCGTTGCCGCCCCTCCGCGTCCCTCTGCCGGTACCTGGTTTCCACACGGGTTTCCGTCTCCACGGCCCGGGTCAGGGGGCAGCCGCTGTCCGGATCCATGTGGCAGGGGGCTCCGCACGCCTCCTTGAGCTCGAAGCACTTGCGTCCGAGTGCGGCTGCCTTGTCCATGCCGTAGCGGTCCAGCATGACCCGGTTGACGTCCCGGACCGTGAACTCCCGGTCCAGCACCATGATCTCCTCACTGATGCCGTTGAACACGGTGTTCAGGAAAAGGTTCTGGATCCGGAGGTTCTCGAGCTCGTCCGCCATGCGGGCGCATTCCGTCCTTAGGCGCTCGATCTCGTTCTCCCGTGCTTGCCGCCCTTCACCTTCCATGGCGTTCCCCGATGCCCGGCGTGTAAAACACGTACTCCGCGGCAAGAATGGCGAACATGTCCTCGATGCCGTCCCGAATGGCCCCGTAAAGCTCCTGGAGGGTCTCCGCCGCGACCAGGGACTGCCGGTACGCTTCCAGGTTGTAGTAGTGGCCGTCGATGGGAAACAGGACCTGGTCGATGGGCCCGTACCAGTTCACGTTCAGGGTCTGCTTGAGGGTGGAGATCTTCCGGTACAGGTCCCGGATGGCATCCGTCCGAAGAAGCGGGCTCACCTGGTTGATCATGCAATCCACGAGGCCGGCCAGGTAGTAGACGTCCCGCATGCTGGAGGCGTTTTCCTTGTGGATGTAGAGCCCCCGGGCGGTGTAGGCCATGCTGCCGCGGAGGACGAAGTGGGGTGGAAGGCTCGGAACCCCCGGCCGCCCTTCGCGCAAGTTCTCTCCCCGGCGCTTTTCCAGCTCCTCGGACTGGGCCCGCCGCATCATGACGAAGTCGGTATTGTCCCAGCCGGCCCGCCTGAACTCCAGAGGCCGGGAGGTGATCAGGTTGTTCGGCGGCCGATTCCGCCGTTCTTCCAGGTCGATGATTCTGGCCACGCCTCGATCCGCCTCCCGGGAACGGCCCTGTTTTCTGGATCGGAGTTCAGGGCCTGGGATGATGCATCTCGTGGATTCGCTTCAACCGCTCGCGGGTCACGTGGGTGTAGATCTGGGTGGTGCTGATGTCCTCGTGACCCAGCATGATCTGGACGGACCTCAGGTCCGCGCCTCCCTCCAGGAGATGGCTGGCAAAGGCGTGGCGCAGGCCGTGCGGAGTGATGGACCTCTTGATCCCGGCGGTCCGCCCGTATCGCTTGATCAGCTTCCAGAACCCCTGCCGGGTGAGGGGCCGGCCGGTCCGGTTGACAAAGAGATGGGAGGAGGACCGCTTGCCGAGGAGCTCGTTGCGCCCTCCGGCGATGAAGGCCTGGACCGCCTCCTTCGCCTTGTCCCCCATGGGGACGATCCGCTCCTTGGAGCCCTTTCCGATCAGGCGGACAAACCCCGCCTCCAGGTTCACGTCCCGGACCCGCAGGCCGGTGAGCTCGGAAACCCGCAGGCCCGTGGCGTACAGGAGCTCGAGCATGGCCCGGTCTCTGGATCCGGATGGTGTGCCCGGATCGGGCTGCTCGAGGAGCCGGTCCACCTCGGCCGGGCTCAGGATCTCCGGAAGCCGCCTCGGGAGCTTGGGGGATTCCACCAGCCGGGCCGGGCTCGTGGGGACCAACCCCTCCGTGACGAGAAACCGGTAGAACATGCGGATCGCAGAGAGCCCCCGCGCCGCGCTCCGGACGGACAGCCTTCCCCTGAGGCTTCCCATGTAGGCGGAGATCTCCTCCCTCGTGGCCTCCTCGGGCCCGCACCCCAGGCCGCCCAGAAACACCAGGAACCGCACCAGGTCGCGGCTGTAGCTCTGGATCGTGTTCGCGGACAGCCCCCGCTCCACCCGGAGGTGGGCGATGAACTGGTCCAGCAGGAGGTCGGCCTGCGTCGTGGCCATGTTGCGTTCCTTGAAAGCGGTCACCCGGGTCCAGGAGGCTGGAGAATCAGAGGTCGAGGAAGTGGTTCGCCCGGGTGAGAATTCTCGGGCCGGTCTTTCCGACGAGCACCATCTCTTCGAGGCGCACCCCGCCCTTGCCGGGAAGGTAGATGCCCGGCTCCACCGTGACCACGTGCCCTTGTCGGAGCTTCACGGGTTTTCTCGGGGCCAGTCGGGGGTTCTCGTGCGGAGCCAGGCCGACGCCGTGGCCAAGAGAGTGGCCGAAGTAGTCCCCATATCCGGCCTCCCGGATCATATCGCGAGCCACGCCGTCCGGGGTCGTGGTCTCCACGCCCGGGCGGATGGCCGCCAGGGCGGCGAGCTGGGCCTTTCGCACCGTCCGGTAGACCGTCAGGAACGGCTCCGCGGGGCCGCTGGTGCCGGGAAACACGGTCCGGGTCATGTCGCAGCAGTAGCCGTCCACGCGCACGCCCACGTCCACGACCACC
>JAIPEI010000286.1 GCA_021737245.1 Deltaproteobacteria bacterium
GGCGTCTCCTGTGTCGCTCAGAAAATGCGCCAACTCTCATGGAATGTCCGACTCGTCTTCGACTACCTTCGAATGACCAAGAACTCATGCGCTCCGTGCTCAAAGAATTCCGGGTGAGAACAAATTAGCCTTGCCCCTCTCCAGAGAACGAACGAGCATCACGCCGAACAGGACAAGAACGCCCGCCCCCGCCAGCCCCAGTCCGAATGAGCCCAGGTCGCCGGCGAAGGCGATCCCCGCGGGGACGAGTCCCCCACCGAGGACCGGTGCGACGGCCAGGCTCAAAGAGATCGTCAGGGCCCTGTTTTCAGGAGTGGATATGCCGGAAGCAGCCGACAATATCGGAGGGAACAGACAGGCCGCTGCGGCAGCCTGGGCGAAAATCGAGGGAATCGACACGCTGCGAGGACCGAGGCCCAGCACGATGATGGTTACCCCGGTCGCCCCCAGCGCCAGGCGCAGGGTGGTCCTCGGGCTCAAGCGATCGGTGATCCAGCCCGAGAGAAGGACCACGGCCAGGCCGGGAATGCGGGACAGGCCCAGGATCCGGTTGGCCTCGGCGAGGTCGAACCCCCGCTCGTTGACGAGGAACAGAGGCACCACCGCGTACACGCCGGTTTCCACACCCACGGCAATGCTGAGAAGCCCGACGAGCCCCCAGAAGGCCGGGTTTCCTGCGATCTCCCGGACCCGGTGGATGTCGGGAATCGAGCCCCGGGCCTCCGCGTCTACGCCGTGCCTCGCATAGACCGCCCCTGTAACCGCCAAGAACCCGGACAGGGAAAGGAATCCCCAGCGCCACGACGCCACGCCCAGCACCATGGTGGCGAAGAAAGGAGCCACGATAAGGGCGAGATTCGGGGCGAGCTCGTGGATGCCCATGGCCTTTCCCCAATCCCGGGGGTGGACCAGAACACTGATCAGTGCGATGCCCGAAGGCGCGTAGAGGCCTCCTGTCACGCCCAGAAGGAAAAACCCCAGGAACAGAGCCCACAACGAACCCACGAGCCCGACCCCGGCCATGGACGCGGCGGCTCCCCACAAAGAAAGCACGATGCAGATCCTGTAACCGAACCGGGCCGTCACAAAGGCCGCCACCAGCTGGCTGAGGAAGAAACCCGCCCCCATGACGAGGATGAACAGCCCGCTCACCGCGTGGCTGATCCGGAGATCGCGCTCCATGGCCGGAAGCATGGGACCGAGGAGCTGTCGACCCAGGAAGTGGAGGAAAAAGATCAGGGTGAGAAAGAGGACGGGGGGCAGCACCTCCCTCAGCCGGTCGCGGGCTTGGGGCGTTGCGGACGGCCGGGTCGTGTCCTCACCCATGCATTGAGGCGGACGATTTTTCCGCCCGCTGCTTTTCCGGTGCAAGGCCCCTCTCCTCTCATCAGCGCGGCGCGCTTCAGGTGGACGGACTTTCTCCCTTTGCAGCCGTTCAGGTCCCGCCTGGAAGAGTGGATCCGGCCGGCCGCGCGCCCGTGGAACGGCTCAAACCCGCAGGCTCGCATTCAGGGGCAAATGATCCGACGCCATTCGCGCGGCTCCGGTCCTGACCACACACGGCAACCGCTCGAAAACCGGGGGGCTGGCCAGGATCCGGTCCAGGGCCAGAAGGGGAAACCGGGAAGGAAACGTTTTCGGCGCCTGATGATATCCGAAAACGGCCCTGAGCCTGCCGAGCACCGGGCTTCGGGGAACCCACTCGTTGATGTCGCCCAGCATGACGGTGAGCTCCGCCGGCATCATCAGCTCCCGCATCAAAGCCTCCATCTGGTACAGCCGCTCCCGGTGCCGCATGCCCAGATGGGTGGCGACAACCTTCACCGCGGCGCATCCGACGAGCAGGGAGGCACAGATGGCGCCTCTGGGCTCGAACGGAGGAACCGTGAGATCCATGGACCAGGCGCGGCGTACCGGCAGGCTGGTCAGGAGAGCGTTGCCGTACTCCGCATCCCCCCGGTAGAGTGTGCGTCCCGGGATGACCTGCATGCCGGTTTCACGAGCCAAATCATCCTGGGTGAATCCAGCCCAGGGGAGCAGCACCTCCTGGAGCGCGATCAGATCCGCATCGAGCGATCGGATCACGGAAAGAATCCGCTGGATGTCCACCCGCCTGTCCCTGCCGATCCATTGGTGGAGGTTGTAAGTCGCCACCTTCAGACGGGTCGTCCCGTGCTCCCGAGGAGCCGCGTTTTCCGGCAGGTCCATCGCCGAGCCCGGCCTCCAGTCTCCCGCATGCCTGTTCAGCTGTTGCGCGTAAGGCGCCACTTCAACCACCAGGCGGCGCCGCCCAGACAGATCATCACCAGCCCCACCCAGACAAGGTTTCCCCAGGACGGCTCCTTGATGAATCGAAACAGCCGCTCCGAAAAGACGGTGATGGCCAGAATGCTCGGCGCCATTCCGAGGGCCGTGCCCAGAAGGTAGTCCTTGAAACTGATTCTGGACGCGCCGACAATCATGTTGACCACGGAAAAGGGAGCCACCGGGAGATTTCGAACCACCACCATGGTCAGCCAACCCTGGCGCGCCAACCGTCGGCTGATGCGATTGAGCCGCTTTCCTCCCAATCGCCGGACGGCGTCCTTGCCGAGAAAGCGGCCGACCCCATAGGTCGCCATTGCGCTCAACAGGGAGCCGGAAAGGGCATACAGAAATGACTGGGGGAAGGAGAAAACCACCCCGGTCACCGCATGGAGAAGGGTTACCGGAAGCACGACCAGGCCGCCCCCGACATACACGGCCAGAACACCCAGGGGCATCCCGAAGGTTCCCTTGAGAACGGCGCCCAAGGCGATGAACCTCTCCCGCGTCAACCAGTCCCCCATGGGGGTGAACCGCCACAGGGCCGCGAGCACCAGCAGGCCGCCCAGCGCGGACAGGAAGATCAGAATCCGGTAGCGGGGAGGCTTTTCCTCTTCTTCATCGGCCAGGAACCGGTCCATCAGCTCCTCGATTGCGGCCGGGTGTTCCGGATCCACGAACGGGATGTCCGAGATGAACTCCGCCTGCTCCTCGGATTCCTCTTCTCCGACATGCAGCGGTTCGAGGCTCCGCTCCCCTCCCCGGAGGGACTCGACGGTCTTGATGAGGGAACCGCTCCCCTGCCAGACCTCCTGCACCTCCCGGGGGTCCCTTCCCAAATGTTCCGCCAGAAGCCGGTTCCTGAACTCGACCGCCGCCCCCTCGACGCGCGGATCCTCCCCCGCCTCCACCACCAGGTCGCACTCCGAGTCCAGTCCGAGGGAGCGGTTGCTGAGGTTGGAGGATCCCACCCGGATCAACCGGTCGTCCACGATCGTGACCTTGGCATGAACCACGGGGGACGTCCCCGACCGGTCGAGAACCGGCTGGTATACCCGGAGGCGCCCCCCTTGATCCACCTGGTGAAGGTGCTGAAGAATGCGCCGCCGCAAGTTGTCCATGGTGCTCTGCTCCAACCACCCGTCGCTCCTGCCGGGGAGCACCAGGACGATCTCCGGTCCCTCTGCGGACTGAAGGCTGGCGGACAGCGCGCGGGCCACGGCGTGGGACGTCAGGTACTGGTTTTCCATGTAAATGGTCCTGCGGGCCGAGGCAATGGCGTCCTCGTACAGGGCCTTGACCTCCCGGACCTCCGGGTTTCCCTTGTAGGCGGGGAAGGTCCTTGCGATGCCCACATCCACGTCGTCGAGATCGGAGGCCGCGCCGTCCGGCCAGAGAGAGGCCCCGTTTTTGTCCGGCGGCTTCAAAGACCGCCCTGTCGCACGATGCCATCGCTCCCGGAACAGGCCCCCCAGCGCGGCGGCGGCAGGACCCGCCACCGCCGCCTGCACGTCATGAAAAGGCCGATAGGGCTTGCCCTCCGGGTTCACCCTCCTGGGATCATTTGTACGGTGCTCCGGCGTGTCCCACCGGTTCTTGGTGAGGTCGATGCCCCCGCAGAAGGCCAGCTTGTCGTCCACCACCACAATCTTCTGGTGCTGCGAGGCCCCCACCGGGTGCTCCCCGTCCATACGAAACCGAATCCTGGGGTGTGTCTTCCACCCCAGGTTGAACAACGGAAGGATCTCCCGCTCCATGACATAGATCACAGAGAAATCCCAGGACAGGATGTAAATGTCGAGATGAGGGTTCTCGGCGGCCAGGCGGTTCAGGAAATCCCCCAGATCTTCTTCGCTGCCTTTGTCCTTCCCCAGAACGGTGCGGCTGTCGATGTCCCATGCGGCGATGTACAGGCTTTTCACGGCGCGGCTCGCCGCCCATCTGAACGCCTCGAAGTAGTCGGCCGCATCAACGATGAACCCGAGCCGCTCCGCGCGCTCCTTGCGCCAGCAGTTGCGGCCCGCCTCGATGACGTGACGGTTCTGGTTATCGGCTTGCCTTTCCAATGATTCCTTTGACCCCTGTCTCTGGATGTCGGCTCCCGACGAAGTCCGCCCGGGGAACCCTTCCCCCTTCGGAGCCGGAAACCAGGGCTCCGGCTCCTCGAGGATCGCTTCGGCATTCTGTGTCCTGGAAAGGATAGCCCCACCCCGGAGCGGTGTCAACGTGGCTCGTTTCCATCCAAAAAGGGGCTTTTTTGCCAATCTCATCGTCGATCAGCGAGGTTTCTTGTGCTCTGAATCGGAAACGCAGCCATGCCCAAAGTTCGTTTATATGGGCACCAGCTCCATCCAGCCGCCGGCCGATCGGGCGCGTATCACGAAAAAGGGGCGGGATCCTCGACCCCGCCCCTCAATATCCGCTCGATGTCTCTTCTGCTGCCTGTGCGGTTCAGAACAACCGCTTTCGCCCCGGCCGCCGTCTGGAGATCCTGGTCCTGACAGCGCGTTTCTGCCCGCCCGCGGCGCCGTAGCCGCAGTCGCAGTCGGGCAGCTCGTCCCGGCAGAACGGGCACCGTCCAAGGGACGAGAGCCCGATTTGCGACGCAGACCGGACGAAATTCAAGTGATGATTGGTGTAGTACAGCACGGCTCTTTCCTCCTCAATTCGATCAAAATGAAGAATGCGCTCCGCCAAACCCCGGGCGCCTCGGTTCCGAAATGGAGCGCTTTGTCTTCTTCGAAACGGCTTTCCATGTATCCGTCTGCGGAGGAGGGCCGAAGCCCCATCTCCCCGTCCACCAAGGCATTCGCAGAACTTTCCGCTCGAAGACCGAGGGAATTTTAATCCTCTTTCCACCGTTGTCAAGCAAAAGAGCGCGCCGGAGTGAACAATTCCGCTCTATCAGGTCATGC
>JAIPEI010000287.1 GCA_021737245.1 Deltaproteobacteria bacterium
CACGCGGGACGGCCTCAGCCCGGTCACAAAGGAGCACTGAAGGTCGCAGATTCCGCAGTGGCTGCAGGAACGGGCCACGTCCACAAGCCGCTCCGTGCAGGAGATCCTCCCTTCCGAGAGCGCCTGGTAGAGCAGCATCCGTCCCTGGGGGTAGTAGCTGACAAAGGGCTTCCCCCCGGCGGCCGGGCAGAGGCCCGTGCCGAGAAAATCGATCTTGCACATGGCATACTGACGGCACTGGCGGGCCGTGGCAGCCGCATCCGGATCAATGGACGGCATGGCGTCGTCTCCCAATGACTGCCGGCGGCTCGTGCATGGCGGAATCCTTTGCTGCCCGGGAGAAAGTCTGGGCTTTCTGGTGATATGCAAACGGAGCTCGGTTGTTGAAAACCGGGCCCGCCGGGCGGCGTTCGATCGATGCCCGAAAATATTGCATCAATGATACCACGGGATGGAAGGGAGATGAACGATTAATGTCACGATCCCGTGCGGGCCGGGGTCCTGAGAGCAGCCCGGCCTCACGGGAGATCCGGCTCCATTCGGTCTGCTACGGTCTAGGTGAAATACTCCTTCTTGAGCTGCTCCCCGAAGCTGGTGGAGCTGTGAACCACCTCATCGAACTTGTCCTTGGGCAGGATGAAGACCTCAAGCGGCTCCAGAGCCTTGATGGTAGCGGCGCGGGGCTCGTCCCTGAGGAGCGCCAGCTCTCCGAAGAAATCACCGGGGCCCAGTGTCCCGACGGAACGGAGCTGCCCTTTTGTGTCCTTGAGGATTTCAACGGTGCCGGCGCGGATCAGAAAGAACTTGTCTCCACGTTCCCCCTGCTGGATCACGAAGTCCCCGGCGGAGTAAGTCACCAGCTTCATCTCCTTGGCCGCTCCGGCCAGCACGGTCGGCGACACGTCCTTGAACACCCGGCTCTTTCGGAGAAACTCACCGATGACAATGGAGTCCGACACCACCACGTCGGAGACGATGTAGCGGTCCACCATCTTGAGGATCCGATCGGCCGCGTCCAGGATCCGATTGTCGTGGGTGACGATCATGATGGTGCAGTCCTCCTCTTTGGCCCGCTTCTGGAGGATCTGGACCACCTGCCGCCCCGTATCCTTGTCCAGGGCCGCGGTCGGCTCATCCGCCAGGATGAGCTTGGGGTGGTTAACCAGGGCCCGGCCGATGGCGACCCGTTGCTGCTGTCCGCCGGAGAGTTTTTCCGGCTTGTAGTGCATTCGATCCTTTAGCCCCAGCTCGGTGAGGATCGCGGCTGGGCGTTCTTTGAGCTCCTTTCCGGAGTATGGGTACAGCTGCATGGCCAGGGCCAGGGTCTGAAAGGCGGTCAGGGACTCGAACAGGTTGTGGGCCTGAAAGATGAACCCGATGTTCGTCCGGACCTCCTGGAGACCGCGGGCGCTCATTCCCCCCAGGTCGTGCCCCAGGACCTTCATGCTCCCCTCCTGGATGGATCGGAGGGCCCCGATCAGGGTCAGGAGGGTCGTCTTGCCGGATCCGGAGGGGCCGGTCAGGATCACGATCTCCCCCGGGAAGACCTGGAGCCGGTTGTCGAAGAGCACCTGCTTGCGGCTCTCTCCTTCGCCGAAGGCATAGTTGATGCCCTTCATCTCGATGGACGGTTGAACCGCCTTTTCCCGAATGACGAATGCGGGAGATGCTGACGGATTCAAATCACTCCTCCTCAATACAGGGATGCAGGATCCGCGGAGGTCACCCGCTTTACGGCGATCAGCCCGCCTATGGCGCACATCACGATGGTGAAACAGAAAATCAGGGCGATCCTTCCTATGGTCAGAAACATGAGAATCCCGGTGTAATACTCGATGACGGCATAAAGGAGATAGCCGAAGGCCAGCCCGGGGATGAAACCCAGGGCGGAGAGCCAGAGGGCCTCCTGCACCACTGTCTTCCGGAGGAACCGGTCGGAAAACCCCATGGCCCGCAGGGTGGCGTACTGGGGCATGTGATCCGTGATCTCGTTGTACAGGATCTGGTAGCAGATGATCACTCCGATGACGAATCCGATGATCATGCCCACGCCGAAGATGGCGCCCAGGGGGACCGCCTTGATGGTATGGATCACCTCCCGCCTTCTCAGCTCTTCGGGCGTCAGCACAATGATGTCCTTTGGGAGCCGATCCAGGATCCGCTGCTTCAGGGCGTGAACGTCGCTGCCCGGCCTGGTCCTCAGGAGGCCGTATGCGATCTGCTTGCTCTCCCGGGCCCACCTGCCCCACAGCCAGGTTGCATCGGACATCAGAATGGTGCCGTCGATGCTGAAATTGGGTCCCAGCTCCACTAAACCGGCCACCCGATACTTCCGGCCGCTGATCTCGATGTCCTGGCCCGGCTCGATCCTGCCGAAGATTCTCCTCGACTTGGCATCGAACACCACTGTCCCCTGCCTTTTCAAGGCCTCCCCTATCTCCTCGCTGTTGGGAAAACCCAAAGGGGTGGAGCCGGGCGGGAAGGCCATCACGAAGATCACCTTGGTCAGGCCGGTCTGGGGATTTTTCATCCCCACCAGCGCCTTGTAGATCGGCACCGCCTCGACGACCTCCTCGAACCCCATGGCCTGCATCATTCGGCTCCGGTCCATGGTCGCATACTTGTTCAAATGAATGCTTCGAATGTCCATCATGATCAGGTCCGCATTGAAGTAGGTCGCCAGCCTCGCCTGGCTGTCGTTGATCCCGTTGAAAAACCCCATCTCCATCAGCATGATTACCACCGTGAAGGCCATGGCGCTCAGGGACATTGCCAGGCGGGCCTTCTTGTGAAGGAGCATCTTTCGAGCGATGGAGATCCTGTGGGGAGAGGAAAGCATCAATAGAGCTCCGCGGGATCGGTTCGCCGGACCTTTTGCAGCCCCAGGATGCAGGAGATTATGCACATAATGAGGCTCATGGAAAAGACAAAGAGGGCCATCCCCGGCGTTAGATCCATGGGCATTTTGGATAGGGCGTGCACGACATGAAACACCACGTAGGCAAGTCCGAGGGCCGGAAAGTAGCTCATCAAGGCATACATCAGGGCCTGCTTGACGCCGATCCCGTAAATGAATCCGGAGTTGAAACCCATGGCCTTGAGCGTGGCGAACTCGTTCAGTCGATTGGAAATGTCAGTGTTTAGGACCTGGAACAGGATGACGACGCCCACTATGAAGGCCACCACGACGCCGGTCTGAAAAATCACCCCCACCGGTTTGACCGAGATGAAGTAGTCCTGCTCCTGATTAATCATCTCCTCCCGCGTGAAGACGAGGACGTCATCCGGCAGGATCCGTTTCAGCTTTTCCTTGACGGCCTCCGGATCGGCGCCCTCCCGCACCCGCAGAAAACCGTAGTTGAGTTTTCGCGGATCGATCCGGGTAAGGCGGAAGAAGTTGTCGTTGCTCATGATGACGCAGCCGTCGGAGAAAAGCGAGACCCCCAGCTTGAACTGTCCGGTGATCGTGACGGTCTTTTCGTTGACCTCCACCTCCCTGCCGACTGTCAGATCGCCGTACCCCGGATGGCTGTAGACGTCAACCAGCACGGTGTTGTTCTTCTGGATCTTCTCCACCCCGGACCGGATCTCGGGATCGCGGATGAACCCCTGGTCGAGGGTAATGCCGAAGACCATCAGCTCGGAGGTGAGCTCCGTGTCCGGGTCTTTCCACCAGCCGTTGGAGATGTTCAGGTTCACCCAGGATTCGATTTCCGGGAGAACCTGGGCCTGGGTGAGCCGCATCTTGTCGAACCGGTCCGGGGCGCCCATGAACTTGTATCGTTCCGATACGATACCCAGGTCATAGTTGAACCGGTCGAACAAGGCGCCGGCGGCCGTCCGCGCCCCCTGCAAGAAGCCGAGCTGCATGAAGACGAGAAGAACGGAAAAGGCGATTCCGCTCACTGCGGCGGCGGCCCGCTTCTTGTTCTGAAACACGTTTTTCCGGGCGATAGGAATGTTCATGCCGGGTAGTTTCCAGCCCGCCCAACCCGGCGGGATCGAGGTGTGGATACGACAAGCCTCCGCCGTGAGGAGACGGGAGCGTGGAGCTATATCGGGTCAGTAGGCGATCGAAACATCAACCTCCAGGTTGATCAGCTTGGATGCCACGGCGGGTTCGTACAGTCGAACCTTGACATCGGCGGTTCGGTTGGCGGGATTGATGATCCGGCCGATGGATTCCACCTCCCCTGTCAAGGGCTTGGGAAGGGCGTTGCCTGTGACCGTCGCTTTCATGCCCGGGGATATCCTCAGGAGATCCCCCTCGAAGACCTCAGCGATCACATACATGTTCTCCAGGTCCGCCATTCGAATGATGGGCCTGCCACCGGTGGCCTCTCCAACACTCTGAAGGACCTCCAGGACCGTCCCCTCCATGGGGGCGTTCAAGCTGGCGTGCTCCAGCTTTTCCATCGCCAGCTCGAGCTGCTTCCGGGTTCGTTCCATGTTGATCTCACGGTTCAGGATCAACCGTTCCAGCTCCAGACGGGCCTGGGAGACTCGGATTTCCCGGTCCAGCACAAGTCGACTCAGCTCCTGCCCGGCCGAGTCCAGCTTGGACCCGCTCACCCGGACATGGTTTTCCCGCTCGTCCATCATCTGCTCGGAGATGGACTTTCCGTCCGCCTGCTGAAACCGCTTCAGCCGCTTGAGGGCGAACTCGTTCTCCGACGCGGCCGCCTGGATTCGTTCCCTCTGAATCGATATGGCCCCGGCACCCAGCT
This sequence comes from Deltaproteobacteria bacterium, assembly GCA_021737245.1. Classification (GTDB taxonomy): domain Bacteria; phylum Desulfobacterota; class DSM-4660; order Desulfatiglandales; family HGW-15; genus JAIPEI01. Next base: position 4,728 of record JAIPEI010000287.1, read on the forward strand.
CGTCCGCTTCCCGGACCCTGGCCTTCTGGAGGGCGATGGATTTTGAGCCCAGGTCATCGGCCTCCTTCGCCGCGATGCGGGCCATGTCGGCCTCCAGCTCGTAGGTCTCCCTGCTTTGGAAGACCACCAGACACGTCCCTTTCTTTACGGTCTCACCCTCCTGGACCGTGATCTCGGCAATGGTATCGCCCGCCGGTCCCGCCAGATCGACGATCCCTCCCTTGGGCTTGATACGTCCCAGGGCGCCGATGTTGTCCTCGGCGATTCCGTTTCCCGCAAAAGCCGCCCACAGTATCAATGCCGTCAAACAGATCTTGATTTTCATTATGAGCCGTCTCTCTCATGGGTTGTCGTTTCCACCAGGGGTACCGTCATCAGGCTGTTCGTCTTGAACCGGAAAGCCCATTCCTCGTCGGTAAGGAGGGTCCCGGTGGCAAATCGCAGGTCCGCCAGGGCCACGGCATACTTGCGCATGG
>JAIPEI010000288.1 GCA_021737245.1 Deltaproteobacteria bacterium
ATTTTTTCCTTGTTGACGAATGTACCGTTCGTGCTCTGCAGATCCGTGAGGATGAAGTCGGGTCCCACCTTGTCGATTCTGGCGTGATACCCGGAAACGGCCAGGTTGTCGATAGCAATGGTGTTGTCTTCGTTCCGGCCTATGGTGATGCTTTCCTCCAAGGCCGGGTACTCCTTGATGACCTGCTTGTTGAACGTTAGTACCAGTCTGGCCATAGCTTCCCCCGAATTCTGTTTGGTAGTTCAATACTAGATCAACACAGTCAGCAATATCAATATGAAATCGTTCAGGGTTTGAATTTCTTAATGATTTTTTGAAAACCGATGATTGCATCGGCGAAGACACCCCAGAGTTTTTTCAGCGGCGGTCCTTCGGCCCCGGCGATTCCATTCGCGAACACGGCGATGACTGTGGTGTTGTCATGGCCGCCCCTTCGCAGAGCGGTTTTTACAAGCTGCCGGCAGAGTTCATCCGGATCGGTTTCCTTTCCGGTCATCTCCAGGATCTCCCGGTCCGAAACCAGATCTGTCAGGCCGTCGGAGCAGAGGACAAACCGGTCGCCGTTCGAAGGCTCGATCTCGTAGACGTCCACGTCCACCTGTTCCGAGGATCCGAGGTTTCGGGTCAGGACGTGCTTGAGGGGGGAGGTCTCGGCCTCCTCGGGCGCCATCACGCCCATTTCCACCTGCTCGGATACAATGGTGTGATCCTTGGAGAGCCGTTCGATCTCTCCGCCCCGGATCAGATAAATGCGGCTGTCACCGGCGTTGGCGGCCACGATGAGAGAGGGGGTCACGTGAACGACGGCTACGGTGGTTCCCATGCCGTTGTACTGATCGTACTCACGGGCCATTTCGTACACCACGCGGTTGGCCAGCCGAATGCTGCTGGAGAGGTAGTTTCCCAAAAGCGTCAGGGAGGCGTCGGGGGTCCCGTAGAGCTCGTCGACCGGTGTCTCGTTCTTTGTCCAGCCCTGGAAGCTGTTGCTGATCATTTCCACGGCGATCCGACTGGCCACCTCGCCGGCCAGGTGGCCGCCCATGCCGTCCGCGACGATGAAAAGTCCGTTCGCTTCGTCCTTGGAAAAGGCGTCCTCGTTGCCTTCCCGCTTGAGTCCAACGTCTGTCAGTCCTGCCGCTCGGATTTCCAATGGGCCTCCCGTCGTCGAGGCCGGGGGCGTCTTCCGGGCCTCGATGGTCTACTGTCGTGTCCCTTGTCCTGCGCAGCTCTGTTTTTCCAGGTGTCTCCCCGTTCTTGCTGAAAACACCGGCTTTCTGCCGGTCGCTTATGCGCCGGCTCGAGGCTGTCGCCTCGGCGACTGCCTGCGCAGCTGCTCGATTTTCGAGTGAAGGAGCCTCAACAGCTTGGCTGTTTCAGCCGCCGACTGGAACCGGTCGGCCGGGTTCTTGGTCAGAGCCTTGTCGATGATCTGCTCACAGGCCTTCGGGAGTTTCGGGTTGATCTCTCGAATCGACGGATGCCGGACCTGGGTGATCTGATAGAGGAGGTTGCTCAGGTTCTCGCCCCGGAAGGGCAGCTCTCCCGTGAGCAGCTGGAAAAAGAGCACGCCGAGGGAAAAGATGTCCGATCGATGGTCGATCTTCCGTCCCATGATCTGCTCGGGGGACATGTAGTTCGGGGTTCCCAGGATCACGCCGGTGCGGGTCCGCGTGGATGAGATGGCCTTGGCGATCCCGAAGTCGGTGACCTTGACCCCGCCGCTGTCCAGGAGCATGATGTTGGCGGGTTTGACGTCGCGATGGATCACGCCGGCCTCGTGGGCGAATGCGAGGGCCTCGGCGACGCGGGCGACCACGTCGAGAACCTTGGGAAGAGGCAGAAGCGACTCCCTGGAGATGAATTTGTCCAGATCTTTCCCCTTGAGGTACTCCATGGCCATGTAGGTCAGATCGCCGTCGTCTCCCACGTCGTAGATGGTGACGATGGACGGATGGGAGAGCTGTCCGGCGATCTCCGCCTCGGTGAAGAAGCGGCCCTTGATCTCCTGGATCACGTCCTCCTCGAACTCGTCGGAAAACCGGATGGTCTTGATGGCGAGCATGCGGTTGATCTTGGGATCCCGCGCCTTGTACACGACCCCCATGGAGCCTCTGCCCAGCTCTCCGAGGATCTCGAAGCGTCCCACCCTGGAGCGGCCCTCCCCGCCGGCTTCGCCCGGAACGTTTCCCTCACGGGCGGCCCCCTGGCCGCCCGGGGTGGAAGCCCTGTCCGATTCGCGGAGCCGGGGGATCCGGTCGTCCAGGTCCCGATAGCCCCCTCCCTTGTTGATGTGCTCGTAGACCTCGAGGGCCTTGTTGTTCATTCGGTTCCGTTCGTGCTCCAGCCCGAGGTTGTACATCAGGTTGCGGGACTCCTCGTCCAGCGGTAGCTTCTTGAACTTGTCGAACGCCAGGTCCGGCAGCCCCTGGCTCTGAAAGCTGAGTCCCAGGAGGCGGTTGGTCTCGATCGCCTCCTTGCTCTTCGAGGGGGAGAGGAAGAGACGCTGGAAAAGTGTTGCCAGACAGACCAGGACGAGGCAGGCGATCGCCGTTCCCGTGCGCAGCCAGACCCCGGACGCGGAAAGCGCCGCGAACCCCGCCGCGAACCCCGCCGCACCCAGCCCTGCGGCCGCGCCCAGGCTGCCGCCGTAACCGAGGCGGGAGCAGAAGAAAAGCGTCAGGAGACCGAGGGAGAGGACCAGGACCGGTTCCAGATATGGAAGAACGGCCGGGCGCGTGATGCATCGCCCCGCCATCAGGGCCGTCAGGCTTCTCGCCCCGAGTCTCCCTTCGGGCATATCGGGATCCACGGGAGTCCGGTACGACCGGCCGACGCCCCGACCGAAGGCCACGAGGGCCGCTCGTCCCCTGATGGCCTTCAGCTTCCTGCCGGCCAGGATATCCGCACTGGAATGAACGTCGAATTGGGGGCGGTCTTGAGAGAACGGGAGAAGCACGCCGCCGTCCACGATTTGAAGGACGCCGCTCTCGAGCCGGATCCTGTCTTCCCGAACGGACAGCCTGTCAAGATCCCGCCCCTGATACGCCGCGGCCAGCCGAAGCGGCATGGACGGGATCAGGGCCCCCCGGTACCGGATCAGAAGGGCGTGTCTTCGGCCGTCGTCGTTGTTTCCCACGGTCAGGCTTGCATGTCCGAACCCCGCCGCCGCCTCGGCCAGCCGTTCAAAGGGCAGTTCCAGGTCCGTGGCCGTGATCCTCCGCTTCATCGCCTCCGGCAGGGTTGCCGGGCCGAGCAGGCTTTCGGACATTATCTGAACCGGCTTTTGGGGCTCTTCATCGGATCGCTTTTCGAACCGCGCGTAGACCGGCACCACGACCTTGCCGCTCCGGCGCACGCTTTCCGCGAGCCGGCCGTCCTCGTCGAGCTCCTGAGCCATCCGTTCGAGGTTCACGCGGACCCACTCGGCGAGCTTGCCCTGCTGGCTGGAGAGGGGGTGTGCATTCAGCTTCTCCTGGAAGTCCCGCACGGTCTCGTACCCCGTCCCCCGGGACGGGTCCTGAAGCGGAACGAGAAGGCCGATTACCCGGGCCCCGGCACGGTCCAGCCGATCGACGAGCTCGGCGACTTTGCCACGGGGCCAGGGCCAGGCGCCGATTCGGTCCAGGCTCCTCTGATCGATCTCCACCAGGGCGACTTTGCCTGGGGCCGGTGCGTCAGAGGCGGACAGGCGCGAGTAGGTGTCGTAGAACTGCTGTTCGAGGCCGGCGAGCACGGGCGGGTGCACAATGGAAAGGACCGTGAAGAGGAAGGCGATCACGGCCCCGACGATGAGGTTGGGGTTGAAAATCCTATTCACCATCTTGCCTGACGGTTGAATATTATGGCATGAACTTGGAAGGTATCCAAGTCGGCAGAAGGTTTATCAAAGAAGGAACGTCCTGTCAAAGAGAAAGCAATTCTTTTCGGTTCTTCCTGCCTGTCTCTACCAGCTGATTTCGTACTGCTCGAGGTGGAAGTCCCGTCGGCTGGTGATGACGAGGCGGCGGCCGATCCTCTTCTCCGTTTGAACCACGGAGTCGTGCTCTTCTTCCTTGAGGGCGTGCTCGATTTCGGGATGGACCATGAGGTAGACGGCATCGCCCTCGAAGGGCTGAGCCGTTTCGCGCTCCAGGTCGCGGAAAATTTCGTAACAGACGGTCTGGCGGCTCTTGAGGGAACCTCTTCCTTCACAGTAGAAGCAGGGCTCTTCCAGAAACCGGTTCAGATTTTCCCGGGTCCGCTTGCGGGTCATCTCGATCAAACCCAGCTCGGACATGCGAAGAATGTGGTTCTTGGCCCGGTCTTTCCTCATGGCTTCCTTCAAGGCCGAAAAGACCCTTTCACGGCTGGACTTGCGTTCCATGTCGATGAAGTCGATGACGATGAGCCCGCCGATGTTCCTCAGCCGGAGCTGGTAGGCGATCTCCTTGACCGCCTCCATGTTGGTCTTGAGGATGGTCTCCTCCAGGTTCCGCTTGCCCACGTAGCTCCCGGTGTTGACGTCGACGGCCGTCAGGGCCTCGGTCATTTCGATGACGATGTAACCGCCGGACTTGAGCCAGATCTTCTTCTCCAGGGCCCTGGAGATCTCCATCTCGAGCCCGTATGCATCGTAGATGGGCTCCTCGCCTTCGTACAGCTCCACGGAGTAGCGGAGTCTCGGGGCGAAGGTCTCGATGAACGACACGATGCTCTGGAACTCCGTTTCCGAATCGATGACCAGTCGATCCACCTCCCGCGTGAAGAGGTCCCGCACGGCCCTGAGGGACACGGTCAAATCCTTGTACAGGGGCGCCGGGCCCGTGGAGCGGTCCAGCGCTTCGAGGACGGTTCCCCACAGCTTCAGGAGAAAGTCCAGCTCGGACTGGAGCTTCTCCCGGCTCGCGCCCTCGCTCACGGTTCGAACGATTACGCCCAGCTCCTCCGGCACCATCTCCCGAACGAGCTCGCGAAGGCGTTCCCGCTCCGTGGTGTCTTCGATGCGGCGCGAAATCCCGATGTGCCGGACCGTGGGCATGAGGACGAGGTGCCTTCCCGGAAGGGAGACGTGGGAGGTGAGCCTGGCCCCCTTGCTTCCGATGGGCTCCTTGGAGATCTGGACCAGGATGTCCTGACCCACGTGAAGGAGCCCTTCGATGGCGAAGGAGATGTTGGAAACGGTTTCGGGGAGGGAGGGTTCTTCCGTCACTGCGCCTCCGCC
>JAIPEI010000289.1 GCA_021737245.1 Deltaproteobacteria bacterium
GCACGAGGACGAGGTCAGGAACAACCTGCTCCACTTCAAGAGCCGGTACCTGAAACCGTGAGCCGCAACGTTCGCTGGCCCGCCCGAAGCCCTAAACCCATCCATGCTCATTCGGAACACCTACATCAACATGGCCTCCAATGTGCTGGCCGCGGCCTTCGGCTTCGCGAGCACGGTGCTGGTGATTCGGGTCTACGGCGCCGAGGTGGTGGGACGGATCGCCTACATGACCGGCCTGGTCGGCATCGTCACCTTTGTGGTGGACCTCGGCATCGATCAGGCCGGGATGAAGTACATCTCCCAGAAAGCGGACGACTACGCGGCGGAGTTCGCAGCCTACCTCTTCATCAAGGGCATCCTTCTGCTCCTGTTTCTGGCCGCCGCCTCCGCCTGTCTGGTGTTCCTGTTTCGCGTGGACGACGTCCTGCTGTACGTGCTGATCATGTCCAACCTCTTCTGGGCGACCCTCGCGGACATCTTCAAGAACACGCTCACCGCCCGGCGGGAGTTCGTGCGGCTTGCGCTGCAGACCAACATCGCCCGCGGGGCCATGCTCGTTGCGGCGATTCTGTTCTGCACGGTGTGGAAGAACTGGTACTACGTGGCCCTTCTTCCTTCCATCGAGTTCGCCTGCCTCGTGCTTGTGGCGGCCCCGTACCTTGTCACCGGGCTGGGGATCCGGAGGCTCCCGCTGGATCGGAGCCTCTGCAGGAAGTACGTGCGCTATGCCCTGCCGCTGTCCATTTCAACAGGGATCTCGCTTTCCATCGCCAACCTGGACAAGGTGTTCGTAGGGCACCTGCTCGACAAGACCCACGTCGGCTACCTCGCCGCCGCGGAAAAGGTCTTTGCGGTGTTCGATATCCTGGTGAAGGCGTTGACCCAGCAGCTTTTCCCGGAGATCTCCTACCGGCTGGCCAACATCCGGGAGCAGCTGTTCAAGCAGCAGATGGAAAAGATCGTGCTGATGGCCAACCTCATGGCCACCGCCATGGCGCTGGCCGTGATCGCCTACGCGAATGTGCTGATCGACGTCATCTATGGACCGGGGTTCGAGCCTTCGGCGTTCGTCCTGAAGATGTTCGCCGCGCTGATTCTGGCCAAGCTTTTCTTCCGGCCCTATCACAGCCTGGTGTACGCCACCGAGAAGCAGGCGGTGTTCCTCTGGTTCACCCTGCCGACCTTCGCGGTGCGCATCGCCCTCACCTACTTCCTCATCCCGGTCAGCGTGGGGGGCGCCCTCATTGCGGGCGGGGCCAGGCCTCTGCCCCAGCCCTCAGCCTGGGTTTTCCCCAGGGGCGCCTTCATACTGGCCCTCGTCCGGAGGACGTTCGGGACGACCTTCACCCGTCCGGTTCGTCTTCTCTACGTGATCTTCGGCCTTGCCGCGGCCGCGTCCATGTTCTTGGGACGGCTCACCACCCATCCCGTGGGCGAGGCGGCCGGAGGAACGGCCGTGGTCTGTTTGTTTTTCGCAGCGCTCTGGTTCTCGAGGATCATCCGGCGCGAGACGTTGCACGAGCTCCTTGCGCCGATCCGGCCCATCTTCCGCAGGTGGAAAGGGCGCGACGGGGACCTGGAATGAGCCGCCGGTGACGGGGAGGTATGGGTCTCGGAGGATATATCCTGTGGACACCCGTTGCGCGCGAGTATTATCGCGCGTTCGGGAGGAGGGTCTACTTCACCAACCGGGTGTTCGGCCGGCTGCAGTTCCCCAGGAAGGTAGACCGCTCCGCACTTTTCACGAACAACCCGTACATCGTGCCGGACGGGGCCGGGGAGGTGGACGAGCTCCGCCTGGACAATCGCGAGGCCAACTACTGGAACCGGGTGACGCGCAACCGGATCGACTACAAGCCCGGCGGCCATGCCGTCGAGATCGCCTGTGCAGCGTACGGCATCCACGATCCGGAGATCCGCTGCGAGCTCTTCCTGACGGAGCCTGAGCTTCAGGCAGGACGATCGGTGCTGGCCGATCTCGGACCGTATGTCGCGGTGGAGCCTCACACCAAGGACAGCTTCACCGTGAACAAGCAGTGGGGGTTCGAGCGGTGGCAGGCGGTGGTCGATCGACTGCGGGCCGAAGGCGTCAGCCTCCTCCAGGTGGGAGAGGCGGGGAAACAGATCCTGGAAGGGGTGAAGGACGCCACAGGAAGGTTCGGCATCCGGGAGACCGGCGCTGTCCTGCGCCAGGCCTCTCTGCTGTTGACGCCGGAAGGAGGGCTGATGCATCTGGCCAACGCCGTGGGAACCCGGTGCGTGGTGGTCTACGGCGGGTATGTGAGCCCGGGCTTGACAGGCTATCCGGAAAACATCAACCTGTACGCTTCCGTGGACTGCGCGCCCTGCGGCCTCAGGAGGGCCTGCCTGCACGAGCGGCGTATCTGCATGGACAGGATCACCGTGGACCAGGTGGTGGACGGTGCGCTTCAGCTGTTGAAAGAGGATAGATCATCCCGGATCGAATAAGACCCGGACGAATCTCCCTCCAGGATGGGGACATGCATGACTGAATCACAACCGGCTTCCCGGGAACGCATTGGGAGACATCCCGGCGATTGGATTCCGAGGGGATTCAACCTGCTGGTGGCGCTCGTTTCGCTGATCCTCCTCGCGATCTTCCTCTTTTTCACGGAGAGCGGGGATCCCCTGATTTTCAACTACTCCAGCTGGCTCCTCATGCTCATGGGCGTGCTGGCGGTCGTCCTTGCCGCCTTCGGCAGAGCCGGGTTGAAAGGGAAGACCAGGACCAACCAGAACCTCATGCTGGTCTGTGTGTCCCTGGTCATGGGATTCCTGTTCTGCGAAATCGCCCTTCGGATCATGGCCGAGGATCCCTGGCAGAAGTTCCGTGTGATCCGCAAGATGCGTGAGAAGGGGGTGGACATCTACCCCTCCATCAACCCGTTCGGTGAAAGGCTCCACAGGCTGGCGCCCGTGCCCGACGTCTACACCCTGCTCGGGAACGAGGGGTACGGATGGATCAAGTACCACGCGGACGAGAACGGGTTTCGAAACCCCAAGGGCCTTTACTCGTCCAGCGAGCGGCTGGACGCGTTCGCCGTGGGGGATTCCTTCACCATGGGCTGCGACGTGCCGGACGAGAGCTACTGGATCAACCGGATCCGTGAGGATGAGGGGATGGCCATCTACAGCGCCGGCGTGGCCGCGGCCAGCCCGATCCAGGAGCTGGCCAGGCTGATGGAGTACGGCATCCCCAAGAGGCCGCGGGTGGTCCTCTGGGTGTTTTACGACAACGACTACAAGGGGCTCCAGAACGAGCTGAAGAGCCCGTTCCTGCTGTCCTACATGCCTCCCGGCCTGGAAAAGCATTTCACGGTCGAGCAGCGGGCGGCTCCGGAGGTCATGTCGGCCGAGGAGCTGAAGGCCTGGATCGACGAGAAGCTCAACAATCCCATCCAGCAGGGTTTCTACTCGGAGGACTGGCGCAAGAAACCGATGATCACCATCCTGCGCAGGCGTTCCCGCCTGGTCGACCAGCTGATCGAGCTTACGGACCGGCAGGTGCTCTTCCACGAGGAGACCCTGGAGATGACCAGGAAGTACTCGGACGTGTTCCGGGACGTTCTGGCCGCGGCCGGCGAGGAGGTGCGCAAAGCGGGGGGAGAGCTCGTCTTTGTCTACCTCCCGGGCATCGGGTACTGGCTCCCGGAAACCCGGGGAACCTTTATGGAGGTGCGGCGCCGGACCCTCGAGATCACGTCCTCCCTCGGGGTTCCCGTGATCGACTTCAAGGAGGCCGTGGACCGGCGCGGTGGAGACCCGTTCCGCATGTTCTCCGGGGGAAAGAAGGGCGGCCACTACTCGAAGGAGGGGTACCGGGCCCTGGCCGAGGTGGTGGGGAAGGACTTGAGAGAGAGGCTCAAAGAGGAAAGAGAAAAAGACGTAACAGCAGAGGAAAGAGGAAAGAGGAAAGAGGAAAGGAAAGGCGGGTGATCCCTTTCCCATGAACGGCCTCTTGAACGGAATTGTCACGCAGCGCGTTCGGCCGCTCTGGGCCAAGACGCGGTTCGAAGGGGCGCGTTCCATGGCCCGGGCCGGGGCTAGGTTCGCCCGCTACGGGGTGGAGCGATGGGTGCTGCACCGCACCCGCGTCATCCGGCGCGTCCACGACTACTGCATGGGCCTCAACATCCAGGTCCCGGGGATCAGCAAGACCCTGGCGGTCTACGGCGTGCACGAGAAGCTCGAGACCGGGCTGATGAGAGAGCGGTTGAGGCCCGGCATGACCGCCATCGACGTGGGGGCGAACATCGGATACTACGCACTCCTGGAGGCCACCCTGGTCGGGCCGAAGGGCCTCGTGTACGCGCTGGAGCCGTTTCCCAGGAACTACGACCTGCTGGTTCGGAACATTCGGTTGAACCGCCGTGAGGACCGGATCCACCCCTTCCGGCTGGCGGCCGGCGACGCCGAAGGCATGACCCGCATGTACCTGGGCCCCTCGGACAACATGCACTGCCTCATGGAGTACGACAGGACCGACACCTTCAACGATCACATCGAGGTGGAGACCGTGACGCTGGACCGTTTCCTGGAGGGCAGGCGTCCCGTCGATTTCCTGCGCATGGACTTGGAGGGGTACGAGTGCCAGGTGCTCGACGGCATGCAGGAGACCCTGCGGACCGTCCGGCCCGACCTCTTGTTCGAGATACACCCCGTGGGGGACGTGGACCCGGATCCCCGGTACACGCCCTATTTGGAACGCCTCCTCGATCTGGGATACCGTCCGCTGACCCTGATCTGCCCGGGCCACGAGCGTGCTGCGACCCGGTTCGCCGAGCTGGGGTACCGGCCGTCCAGGGTCGCCTTCAACGGCCTGGTCCGGAGCGTCCGGTTCGACGGCATCCGCCCCGAGGACCTCTTGAAGGTCGCGGCCCGCAGGCCCAAGATCACCCGGGCGATCTACTGGACGGCGGAAGGGCCATGATCCGTGGTTCGTGTTCGTGGTTCGTGTTCGCAGGGCAAGGGCCGTGATTCGTGTTCGTGGTTCGTGTCCGTAAGGGTCTGAGTCATTTCGAACCACGGATCGCGGACTCTCTCCGCGGAAGACGATGGTGTGAAAAAGACGGCCGAAACTACGCCGAGCCTCGTGACAAGAAGACGGAGAGCTCCACGCCGTCCCGAACCACGAGCCACGAACCACGAAT
>JAIPEI010000290.1 GCA_021737245.1 Deltaproteobacteria bacterium
GGCGGAAAAGGGCTTCCTGCCCCCGATCATTGAGGAGTGCGTGTACCGGCCCGCCTGGTAGAGCTGGGCCGCGATCTTCGCACCTTCGGTCTGCACGGTGAAGGTCAGGCGGGAAAGGCCGCCGATGTACTTGTCGTCGTTGAGGGCGATCATGCCCGCCATGCCGCCGTACTCGTCCACCGGGCAGCCGCCCACCACGATGAGGCCCACGCCTCCCTTGGCGCGCAGTCCATAAAAGTCCACGAGGCGGTCCGTGACCTCTCCCTCGGGCGTGTAGCCCAGATGCATGGCGGTCATCACGATCCGGTTCTTCAGCTCCAGCCCGTTGATCCGGATGGGGCTGAACAGGTTCGGAAAAGGGGTCTGCATGGCTGGTCACTCCTTGTGTGTGGCTTCGTATCGATCCGGTGGATATCCTTTGCCTTCCCGGTGCCCGGCGGGAGGAAGCCCCGGTCCGGCATGGTCGCGTCCCGTCGGGCGGCGGGGTCACCCCCCGAAATCCGGGTGGACCAGCTCGAACTCGTCCCCCGGCTCCACCCCGGTGCTTCCGTACTCCCGGGGGTAGACGAACCGGCCGTTCCGCTCCACGATCAGATGGACGTCCCCGTCCCCGTGCATCTCCACGAGGTGAGCGACGGTGGTCTGCTCGTCCACGACCTCCTCCAGGCCGTTCACTACGATCTTCAACGTCTTTTCCTTCACCTTTTCCTCCTCGCCGGTCCGCAGACCGGGCAGTCGGGATTTCGATCCACCCGCAACTCCCGGAAGGTCATGTCCAGGCCGCGAAACAGGAGCAGCCGCCCCAGGAGGGGAGAGCCCAACCCCAGGATGAGCTTGATCACCTCCAGGGCCTGAAGAGACGCAACCACTCCCGGCACGGGGCCCGCCACGCCGATCTCCCGCTCCCCGCTCCGGTCCCTCGCCGGGAACAGGCACTCCAGACAGGGCGAGTCTCCCGGGACCACCGTGAGGACCATGCCGCCGAACCCTTCCACACCGCCGAACACGAAGGGAATGCCTTGCTCCACTGCGAATCGGTTCAACACCCTGCGGGTGGCCAGGTTGTCCGTAGCGTCCACGATCAGCCGGCAGCCGCCCACGGCCTCCCCCACGGTCTCCGGGGTCACCTCGAGCCGGACGGTCTCCGTCTCGACCTCCGGATTGAGCGCAGACAGCTTCTCCCGGGCCGATTCGGCCTTGGGCCGTCCCAGGTCCGGCGTCCAGTGAAGGACCTGCCGGTTCAGGTTCCCGGGCTCCACGCAGTCGCAGTCCACCCCCCTCAAGTACCCGATCCCCGCGGCCGCCAGGTAGGTGGCCGAGATCGAACCCAGGCCGCCCAGCCCGATCACACACACCCGGGCCGCCTTGAGCCGTCCCTGACCGCGCTCGCCGATCCCGGGAATGATGATCTGGCGGCGATACCGCTCCAGCTCCCCCGGGGAGAGGGAGGGTCCGGGCCGATCTTCCGTGGCGTCGGTCATGATTTCGTTCGACCCTCTGCAAGGACGCGCTCCGCGGCGCCGGTCCGCTTCATCTTCAGGTAGAGCCCGGCCAGCAGCTCTTTCACGCCTCGGTCTCCAGGGTGTCGTTCCAGGCACTTTTTCAGGATGGTTTCGGCCCGGTGGTGCAGGCCGTGGGAGATGAGAAGGCTCGCCTGCAGTACGTTCCGTTCCGGTTCTCCCAGGAAATCCATGGCGTCGACGGCCTCCATGGACGAGCGCATCTCCCGTCCCTCCTCCGGGTCCAGCACCGAGAACCAGGCCAGCTCGGAGGCGCGGAGATCCCCGGTACCGGTCTCGACCCCCGCCACCTTCCAGTAGTAGCGCACGCCCGGGGCCAGGGGCGGCGCCTCCCGGGGAAGAAAGGCGCCCGACTCTCCAGCGGTCGCCGCAAACACCTGCTTGTAGGCCGGCAGCACGCTCTTGACCGTGATCTCCACGCGGTCCACCCCCTCGACCGGCTCCCACTCGAACCTGATGTCCTCTGAAAGCACGCGGGCGTTGTGAGGATAAAGAAGCCGGATTCCGCGTTCGCCTCGCTCCCCGTCTCCGGCCGCCGGGCTCCGGCCTCTGGAGACCGTCTCCCGGAGGGTGCTCATGAGCCTCGAGGCCAGCGTCCCGGCCGGCCCGGTCGCCCGGTCCCCCGGCACCGCCCAGGTCTCCTCCCGGTTCACCCGGAACATGCGGCCGTCTTCCAGGATGCCCGAGGCCTCCCCCCCACGGCTCGCCACCGTGTCCCCCGCCTTGACCCGAAGGCCGACCTTGGCCGGCCGGCCCACGCCGTAGGTCTCCACCTCCACCTCGCCCGACACGGCCAGGAGGACCCCGTCCGCGGCCGTCGCCGGGGCGGCGGCCAGGGTAAGGGACAGGGCGACCGCGAATCGAGCTGCAGCGCTCCGAGCCGGCGTGATTCCAAACTGCATCCGGGACCTTCTCCTTCCTCCCTTCACCGGGCCGCCTGGGAAAAAATCCCCGACCCGGTCCCCGGGCGGGGAGGTGATCATGTTAGCATCGCCCGCATGCATGTCAAGCGTACCGGCGCAGAAGGGTCTCCACAAAGCCCCACTGCAGCTTACGTTCGGAAAATGACCTTCAGTGGAGGCCCGGGTCGGTCAGCACACGGTAGGTTTTTTGATCTATGATCCGCTTGATTTTATGGGATATGTCCGGAGGGCAGGGGCTTTCGGGGTAGGCCTTGAACAGGGTCGATACCCGGCTGAGTTCGTCGAGCTCCTTCAGGTATTCGGCCAGGTCTTCATTGGATTGGGTCCGGGAACCATTTTTCATGAAAACCGGGTTTTCCGGCGATATCCACTGGTTCTGCAGATGATTGGCCAGAACGCCCGGGCAGGAGCAGCGGTTGGAAGTGTCGAACAGACCGCAGTTGCCGGCCAGAAACGCCTTCAGTTTTGCCCGGGCGCGGGATATGCGCCTGCGGAAGGCGGCCGGGCTGATCTCCAGGATGTACGCCCCGTCCCGGCTGGAGACGTCCATGACCACGCCCAGGATGAAGGCCAGCCGGTGGGGGCGGTTCATTGCCGTGAGCAGGGCCTGTGTGCATCGGAGCCGCGCCTCGATCTCCAGCAACCTGTTCGGGGCGGCCGGCGGGTCGGACAGCCAGCCTCTGGCCTCGGCCTGGTCCACGAGCCCGCAGGCTTTGTCCCAGCTGATCTCGAACTGCTCCATCCGGCTCTTGCGAAACGTATTCAGGTGGTTGGCGGCGATGCGGAAGATCCAGGCCTCAAAGGGTCCTTCGAACCGGAAGCCTTTCAGATTCGTAATGACCTTGATCAATATCTCCTGGGATGCGTCGCGGGCGTCCTCCGGGTGGCTCAGCATGCGCAGGGCCAGGTGGTATACCCGGTCCTGGATGCGCAGGACGATCTCCTCCAGGGCGGAGCGGGACCCTTCCACCGCGGCGGTCACCAACTCCTCGATGGGCCGCTGCTTCGTGCCTGCCTCGTTCATGATCACTCTCCTCGGCTCGACCGGCTGTGGATTTCAATCTATCGCCCTTGACTCCCCTTGTCCAATGATTGCGCGGGGTCCGAGCGCCTGCGGGAACGGGTTGGGGGACTTGCTCATATATAGACTCCGAAACGGTGCGGCTGTGACCGGGGAGTGCAATATTCTCCGTAACGAAAAAAAACCGGCGGCCAGGAGTCACAATCCGCATGCCGGGCAGTCATTATCAGCAGGGGGAGGCAGGCCGGTCCCTCGGCATCGATAACCCCGGTCAGCAAACCGGGTTTCCTCAGTCAACCAATCCCCGGCGGGTCGCAGCAGCCCGACCGGAACCACCGGGAGGACGACAAATATGCAGATCAATCCAAAATTCGCGGCCCCTTGCGGGCTTTACTGCGGCGTCTGCGCCATCCACATCGCCGGACGGGATAACAACGAAAAGTTCAAACAGCGGCTGTTGAGCCTGTACAAGGGCAATATCCCCGGCATGGGCAAGCTGCCCGGGGCCGAAAACCTGACCGCAAACGATATCAAGTGTAGTGGCTGCCTGTCCGACGACCCGTTCATGCACTGCCTCCAGTGCGATATCCGAAACTGCGTCAAGGAAAAGGGCTATGAGGGCTGCCACGAGTGCGACGAGTTCCCCTGCGTCCACATTCAAGAATTTCCCATGACAATCGGGAAAAAAGTCATCCTGCGCGCCATCCCGTACCGGCGCGAGTCGGGTACGAAAAAATGGATGGAGGACGAGGAGGCCCGGTACGTCTGCCCGGAATGCGGCAACAAGCTCTTCCGCGGGGCAACGAGGTGCAACCAGTGCAAGACGGCGGTGGATCTGGATTGAGCGGGATTGGTGATCCTGCGGTTCGATAAGCGGCCGGGCGGCTCCATCCAAGGCGCAGGCCGCCGATTGCGCTTTATTGTGAAAGAGGCGGGGGTCATGCCAGGGTCTGCACCGCGAGCACAGTCGATGGCTTGATTCCAGAAGCCACGGGTTCGGGGCCGCGCCTGGGCTCGAGCCGGCGGTATCCATCGGGACGTGAACGGCGAAAAGGGCGCTATCTCCTTAATGCACCCCCCGTCAGGTAGAAGGCGCCCCAGTGAAAGGGCGCTGGAAACGTCTCCATCACCTGGAGCTGAGCCGCTCGCAGGGCCTCCGTCGCCGGCCTCTCCTCCAGCGCCCGGTAGAACCGCTCCATGAGCAGGTAGGTGGACTCATCCGAGACGCTCCACAGGCTGGCGAGCACACCGCCCGCGCCGGCGTAGAGAAAGGCCCGGTTCATCCCCTGGACCTCGTCCCCCCCATCCAGGGTGCCGATGCCCGACTCGCACGCGCTCAGGACTACGAGACGCGGGTTCATTCGGAGGGAGAACACCTCCACCATCTCCAGATCCCCGTCGTCCTCCCCGTCCGGGGCCAGGAGGAGCGCCGACTTGAGGGGTTCCTTCCGGTCGTAACGGCCGTGGGCGGCGATGTGGAGAACGCCCCTGCCCAGGAGGTCCGACTGCTTCAGGGCGCTCTCCGTGGCCTCGGCTCCGATCCGCACCTCCGGCCTGGAAAACCGCCCGGCGATGGAGGCCACCTCCTTCTCGGCAAAGACCAGGTTTGCTCCGCCGCCCTTGCGCTCCGGGTTTCCTAAGGCCAGGAGGTGGTCCGTGTCGTCGGTGACCTCCTTGTCCAGGAAGAAGAGCCTCGACCCGTTGGG
>JAIPEI010000291.1 GCA_021737245.1 Deltaproteobacteria bacterium
GGGGTCGTCGCCGGCCGCGCGCACCGCCTTCTCCGCGTCGGTCACCAGGTCGGACAGCTGGTTCGTGCTCAGCCGCTCGCCGAAGTAGGATGTGGCCGTGTTCTCGACGTTGTGGGCCTCGTCCATGACCACCACCTGGAACCGGGGCAGGATCTCCCCGAAACCGCTCCGTTTGACCATGAGGTCGGCGAAGAAGAGGTGGTGGTTCACGATGATGACGCGGGATCCTGCGGCCTTGCGGCGAAGGGCGTTGAGAAAGCAGTCGTCGTAGTGGAGGCAGCGCGTGCCCAGGCACTGCTCGGATGTGGCCGACACGCTGTCCCAGAAGGGGTCCTCGTCCGCGAGCCAGTCCAGCTCCGAGCGATCGGCGAACTCGGTTTCTTCGAGCCACCGGTCCATGCGCTTCCACACGCCCGCCCTGCGCCGGTCGACGAGGGTGGAGGTCGCCGCGGCCTGCCGGTAGCGGTGCAGGCAGAGGTAGTTGGTCCGGCCCTTCATGAGCAGGGCGTCGATCTCCAGGCCCGTGGCGCGGGCGAGGAGCGGGACGTCCTTGAAGGCGATCTGCTCCTGCAGGTTCTTGGTGCCCGTGGAGATGACGGCCTTTTTTCCGCTCAGGACGATCGGGGTCAGGTAGCCGAGGGTCTTGCCCGTGCCCGTGCCCGCCTCGATCAACACGTATCGGCCCTCGTTCAGGCCCCGGTCGATGAGCCGGGCCATGGCGAGCTGGGACTCCCGGAACTCGAACCCCTCCAGGCCGCGGGCCAGGAGACCTTCCGGGCCGAGCACCCGTTCGATCTGGTCGGTTTCCGGCGACATAGGGACGACTTTATCCGCTGGAAAAGGGGGCGTCAACGACGGGAACGCAAAGGGCGGTTTTCACAGGCGGTCAAGGGTGGTATGAGAAGGAAGAGAGAAGCTCGTTCACAAAAGGGCGGACGATCACGTTTCACGCGGGGGAACCGTACCGGCGCCGCAACGGCGTTGTGAGAGGACAGACATGAAGATTCACCTTCGATCCACCTATGCCGTGGGTTCGTCCGTCGGGGCCGGCGAGTCGGACGCCCCCATGCCGGGGAGCCGTGTGGAGCTCGCGCCGGGAGCCACGGTCCAGGATCTGCTCGAGCGGTTTCCCGCCCTGGGCCCCGCAGAGTCGTATGACGACATCATGATTCACGTGTTCGTGAACGGCCGGCTCCGGGGGTTCGACCACAGGCTCGAGCCGGGCGACGTGGTGGACATCCACATACCTGTCTCCGGCGGGTGACTTTCCTCCATCGACCGGGAGCGCGCTTTTGCCTTCCCGCTTTCCCGGAGCACGGACCGGCCCGCCCGCCTGTTCACCGCCCGTTCCCGTGGGAAGGTCGAGAAAAGGGCTGTTAACTTCGTCCGGGTTGCGCTATTCTCCCCGCCGTGAGCCGTCGGGGACCCGAGCAAACCCGGGCGGATCCGACTCCGTACATTTCGAGGGAAAATCAAAGGACCCCATGCGGAATGTCTTGATCGTCAAGCCATCGGCCCTGGGCGACGTCATCCAGGCCACCGCCGTCCTGCCGGTGATCAAGGAGACTTTTCCCCGTGCCAGGGTGTCCTGGCTGGTCTTCGAGCAGAACGCCGGAGCCCTCCAGGGCAACCCGTTGATCGACCGCCTTATCGTCGTGAAGCGCAAGGGCCTCGGCCCGATGCGGATTGTATCGCTGGTGCGGGAGCTTCGAAGGGAGCATTTCGATCTGGTGGTGGATCTCCAGTGCCTGCTTCGTTCCGGCCTGATCGCCTACGCCGCAGGCAGCGGCCGGAGGGCGGGGTACGCCAACGGCCGCGAGCTCTCGACACTGTTCTACAACGAGCCCTACGAGATCCCCCGGGACATGCACGCGGTGGACGGGTACCTCCTCATGTGCCGCATGCTGGGCTGCCGGGAGGCTGAGGAGGTCCGGTTCGTGCTGCCCGGGGGAGAAGCGGAGCGGTCCCGGGTGGAGCGGCTGCTGAGATCAACGGGCGGCTGCGGCCCTGTGGTCGCGGTCTGCCCGACCGCGGGCTGGCCCACCAAGACCTGGCCGGAGGCGGGCTTTGCGCGGACAGCCGATCTCCTGGTGGACGAGTACGGCGCCCGGGTGCTCTGGCTCGGGTCCCCCAAGGAGCGGCCGGTCGGAAAGAGGGCCGCCGGCCTCATGAAGCATCCGAGCCGGAATCTGGTCGGGGAGCTGTCCCTGCCCGAGGTGGCCGTGCTTCTTCAGCCGTCGGACCTGTTCGTGGGGAACGACTCCGGGCTGATGCACATGGCCGCGGCCGCGGGAACCAGGACGGCGGTCGTATTCGGACCGACCGACCCCGGGAGAACCGGACCCTACACGGACCGCGCCAGGGTGGTCACCGCGGGGGTGGACTGCCAGCCGTGCTTCAAGAAGAAATGCGGCGATCTCAAGTGCCTGGCCGGGCTGACCCCGGAGGATCTGATGGCCGCCTGCCGGGCCCTGCTGGATCATTGAAGGTGGGGCGAGGCTCGAAAGGGCGTACCCCGGTGAAAGGCGGCCTCCACGCTCTTCACCTTCCGGATGCGGACGGGATCCAGAAAGTGGCGGTAAAGGGGGTCGCCCGGGTCCGGGTCCCGGTCCAGGAGCTTGTGCTCCAGGAGGGAGAGCGCCTGGACGGACTTGTCGCAGATGGGGTATCCCTTGTCGTCCAGGGGGATCTCCCGGGCAAAGGAGACCCGGGAGATGTTGTTGATGTCCACGAGCCTGATGACCCCTGAGGGCGTGAGGATCAGGTTGCTCACGCCGGCCAGGTCCGGAATGCAGGCGGCTTCCAGGGCCATCCGCTTCACCCGGTCGATGAAGGAGGCGCCACGGTCTCGAATCACCGCCGCAAGGCCGGTCACGGGCTCCATTCCGAAGGCCGGTCCCCGCCGCCTCAACCGTCCCGCGAGCTCATCGGGGAGGCCCTCCCGGACCGGGCTCCAGGGATCCAGGGGCTCCCCCTCCACGTACTCCTGGAGACCGCAGAGCAGCAGGTCCCGGCGTCCTTCCAGCAGATAGTCCGCCAGGAACTCCTCGGAGCGCGCCATGTGCTCGACCCCCAGGTAGCGCTCCACCAGCTTCACCCGTCCGATCTCCTCGAGCCCGTCGCCGGAATTGCGAAACCGCGTCCGGAACACGCGGAACATTTTGAAGGGCCTGGCCCGCGGGAACCGGAGCACCCCGCCCTCGGCCACGCCGCACTGCTCGGCCTTCAACGCCTCCGGGTCCAGGACCTCCAGGATGTGGGAGCGGAGGCCCTGCCGGTAGTGGGTCCGGAACGCATAGGGGGGTGCGGCGCGGATGAAGTTGAGCGCCAGGAGGTCTTCCGGGCCGATGAACGGCTTTTCCCGGATGTCGGTCGTCAAGCGGCGCCTCCCCGTATCACCGGTTTCCCCGAAGGCGCACGGCCAGGCTGAGGTATCGGTCGCCTTCCTCGTACATGAGCCGTTTTTCCACCATCATGCGGAGGAACGGGCACAACCGGTCCTCGCCCAACCGCGGAAAGCGCGCGAGGATGCGCGGAAGGCTGCGGCTCTTGTCGCAGAACAGGTAGACCTCGCGTGAGGGGCTCTCGAGCCGGTGGGTCATGGAGGCGCCTCCGAGACCCCGCTGGCGGATGATCAGGAACGTTCCTCCGTCCCGAAAGGAGAGTATCGGGCCGCTCCGGGGGGAGCTGTGGAGCGACTCGTACGCCCGCTGCCAGGCTAGGACCCGGTCCCGGACAGGTCGCCAGATGCGGTGCTGCCGGCGCACGCCCCCGTGGTACCCCTGGATCATGAGGACCAGGGTCTTCAAAACGGGGGCCGGAAAGAGACGTCTGTAATGGGCGTGGTTGAAGATCCTTTGAATGCCGTAGCTCCGGGGGAATTGCTGGATCGGGCTTCCGAAGCCCAGCCAGAACGGGACGGCCTTCAGGGGCCGGAAGCAGGCGGCGAAATCCAGGGTGCGGAGGGTCTCGGACGCGTCGTCCTCGTCGCTTCCAGGCACATGCAGGATGAGGTTCCCGGCCAGGGCCGGCATGTCAGGGGCCTCGCATCGCTTCATGATCTCCAGATTTCGGATGACGGTGGTTCCCTTGCCGATTTTTCGGAGCAGGGCCGTGCTCAGGGATTCGATGCCCACCTGGACCTCGTCCATGCCCGCTGCTGCCATGGCGCGAAGGTCCTCGACCGGCGTGGTGGCCCGGATCTCGCCGAAGAGCCGGAGATCCTGCGGGAGGCGCGCCAGGGCCGTGAACAGGGTTCCGGCGCTCCGGGCCGGGAGCAGGTTGTCCATGAGCGGCACTGAGAGCACCCGGTGCCTGCGGGTAAGCTCGTCGATCTCGCGCACCGCCCGGTCCGGCGACTTGGCTCGGTATCCCCGCCACTGGAGGTTTAGGTTGCAAAACCGGCAGCCCCGGTCCCCGCCGCCTGTCGCGGACCCGCGCCACCAGCAGCCGCGGGAGACCTCCACGGGCAGCTCCGGGATGAACCGGGCGGCTGGAGGCAGCCGCTCCAGTGAGGCGAAGTAGTCTCCATAGTCGGGGAGGGGAAGGGCGTCCAGGTCTGCGATCTGTGCACAGTCGCAGACCTCGCCCGCATCCTTCCGGGCAAACAGCCCGGGATGCGGGGGGGCATCCGCCCGCCCGGTGCGGAGCAGGGGCCGCGCCAGGTGAGCCAGGGGTTGTTCCCCCTCCCCGCTCACTACGAAATCGATCATGGGAAAGGTCCGAAGAAGGCTTTGTCCCATGGCCCCGGCGCAGGCCGATCCCCCCGCCACGATTGCGGCCGAGGGCGCCCTCTCCCGAATCGCGTGCATGAAGTAGAGCGAGCCCGTGAGCTGGCCCAGGCAGATGGAGAACCCGATCAGCCCGTAACGTGTCCAGTCGATGCTTTCCAGGTATCGGTCGGTGGCGTCCTTCAAACGGCGGCAAACGAGCCCCAGGCCCTCCCGGCCGGCAACGGCGGTTCCTCGCGCAGCCTTTTGCCAGAGCCGCTCGATCTCCTCCTTTTTCCCGGGATAGAGAAGCACTGCATAAGGTGATTCCGCGATATTATAAAAACCTGTTCGACGATTCAAGCGGATTTATGCGGGGCAAACGCAACGGCATGTTCGTGGAGCCTTTCAACCCGCCCGAGGTCAACTTTATGCTAACAGAGGCCAA
>JAIPEI010000292.1 GCA_021737245.1 Deltaproteobacteria bacterium
CACACCTCTTGAATTTTGCTATATTTCAATCATTTTTCACGGGGTTAAAACTACTTGTGATTACTTGCAGTTGTTCGATTCTGCGTTCGGGACGCGGGGGTCGGAGGTTCAAATTTTCTCGTCCCGACCACTTTTTCAGATGTTCCCAGGACCCCTTTTCGGAGCCCGGCCTCGCGCCCTCCGGGAAGGGGTTTTGACGAAGAAGGGGGGCCCTTGGCTTACAGGAGCCAGCTGCAATGGCAGCCCGTGGTCATCATGCTATGCCTGGCCACCCTGTGGGGGGCCAACATGGCGGCCATCAAGATCGCGTCCCGTGAGATGGCCCCGCTCTTCATGGCGGGGCTCAGGTCCCTGGTGGCGGGGTGCTGCCTGTATGTCTGGCTGCGGCTCAAGGGGATACCGCTCTTCCCCTCCAGGGCGATCTTTTTCCACGGCGCGATGACCGGGCTTCTCTTCGGGGCAGAGTTCGGCTGCGTCTACGTGGGGCTCCAGCACACCCTCGCCTCGCGGACCTACATCCTCCTCCACACGGCGCCCTTCTTCGTGGCCCTGGAGGCCCACTTCCTGCTCCAGGGAGACCGCCTGAGCCCGTGGAAGATCGCAGGGCTCGTACTGGCGTTCTCGGGCGTGGTCTCCCTCTTTGTCCGGGACATCGGCTCGTTCAGCCTGGCGGCCCTGCCCGGGGATCTGCTGGCACTCCTGGCGGGCTTCTTCTGGGGATCGACCACGGTCTACATCAAGCGGTTCCTGGCCCACCGGGCCGTGCCCCTTCAGACCCTGTTCTACCAGGTCGCCTTTTCCGCGCCCTTTCTCTTCCTGCTGAGCCTGGGCTCGGGGGAGACTCCGGTGACCGGGTTCTCCGCACTGACCGCCGGGGCGGTACTGTACCAGTGCGTGGTGGTGGCCTTTCTGAGCTACCTGGTGTGGTTCCACCTGATACACCGCTACCCCGTGAGCCTGCTCCACGGGTTCACCTTCCTGACGCCCGTCATAGGCGTGTTCCTGAGCGGCGCGATCATCCTGGGAGAGCTGATCCAACCGGAGCTTATCGTGGCCCTGGTCCTGGTGAGCGCCGGGCTGATCGTGGTGAACCGGAGCCCGGGTGAGGAGCCGGGCGCCTAGACCTCCTCCCAGCACCAGCCGGCTGAAGTGCTCGATCCTTTCCCTTATCCTCCACTGAAAAGGTGGTTTTTTTTCTTGACATTTGTGCAGCGTTCAAATATTGAACAACTGCCGATGTTCAAAAAATGAACGCTGTTTTCCTATGGAAAAAGAAGACCTTCAGATCCTTCAGCTCATGACGGAGATCGATCGCAACGGCGATCACAGCCAGCGGGAGCTCTCCCGCCGGCTGAACATCTCCCTCGGCCTCGTGAACACCTTCCTGAAACGCCTGGCAAACAAGGGATACTTCAAGGTCAAGACCATGCCCCGCAACCGGGTCAAGTACTTTCTCACCCCGGAAGGGCTCGCGCGGAAGAGCCGCCTCACCGTGGAGTATCTTCGGTTCTCCATGAACTTCTACAAGGACGTCAAGAACCTCCTCCTCAAAAAGTTCAAGGAAATGGAGCGCAACCAGGTCCGCTCCGTCCTGTTTTACGGCGCCGGCGAGGTGGCTGAGCTGGCCTACCTCTATCTTCAGCTCACGGATATTCAACTTGCCGGCATCGTTGACGAAGAACGGGTGGGCCAGACCTTTTTCGGGCTGCCGGTCACCGAGCTGGAGCGGGTGGAGCAGTCCGACTGGGACATGATCCTGCTCACACGGCTCGACCGGACCGAGCAGGACATGCGTGCGCTTCTCGAGAAGTGGGTAACGGTCGATCGAATCGCAACGATCTGAACGGGAGATCCATGAGCGGAACGAATCGAGATCAAGACGACGCCATTCCCGCCCTGCCGGACAAGGACCCGGGATCGACTGCCGGCGAGGGCTTCCCGGAAGGGGCCCGGTGGTATGCGCTCCACACCCGCAGCCGGTTCGAGCAGAAGGTTTACAACGGTCTTCGGGGAAAGTCTTTTGAGGCGTTCCTGCCGAAGGCCCAGGTGATGAGCAGGCGAAAGGACCGGCGGAAAAAGATCCTGGTCCCCATTCTGCCGGGCTACGTGTTCGTGCAGGCCGAGCTGGAGCCCTATCGCTACTGGGAGATTATCAAGACCGTGGGCGTGGTGCGGATGGTCGCCTTCAAAGGAAAGCCGGTGCCGGCGAGCGACCAGGAGATCGACTCCCTCATGATCCTGAACGGGACGGACCGGACCGTGGAGAACCAATCCTTCATGCAGAAGGGGGACCGCGTCATGATCATGGAGGGTCCGCTCAAGGGACTGGTCGGTTTCTACCTCAAGCACAAGAACCGGTCCGAGAAGGTGGTGGTGAGCATCGAGCTGCTTCAGCGGTCCATGGCCGTGGAGATCGAGGGATGGGCCCTGGAAAAGATCTCTTGAGAAACCGGCATGGCCGTTTTATAGAACACGGTTCAACTCCCTTCGGCTGCGGATAGGGCTGAAGGGTCCCTTGGCAAAAAGACTCAAAGCGCATCGGCCTTTGAGTGAAAAATGAATGAAAACGAGTTGTTGGCCCCGTCGATGGCATGGAATCGAAGGGGCGGAGCTGTGTCTCCCGCGCTTGTCTCGATTCAGGTAATGTGGTAGGTTCCGGACTTGTCGTCCAAATCGCCAAGAAAAATCACGGAGTGATTTCATGAAGGTACTGGTCACCGGCGGCGCAGGTTTCATCGGCTCCCACCTTTCGGAGTCCCTCCTGGAGATGGGCCACGAGGTGTTCATCATCGACAACCTCTGGACCGGCAAGCTCTCCAACATCGCCCGGATCCAGAACCACGAGCGCCTGCACCTCGTGGTGGACAACATCCTCAACGAGTCCGTCATGAACGAGCTGGTGTTCAAGGCGGATCACATCTACCACTTGGCCGCGGCCGTGGGCGTGCGCAACATCATGGACCACCCGGTGGAGACCATCGAGGTGAACGTCCAGGGGACCGAGGCCGTGCTCAGGCTCGCCAACCGGTTCAAGAAGAAGGTGCTGATAGCCTCCACCTCGGAGATCTACGGCAACCACCTGGATCACACCCTCAGCGAGGACGACAACCGCATCATGGGCTCGGTCAAGAAGCGACGCTGGGCCTATGCCTGCTCCAAGACCCTGGACGAGTTCCTCGCCCTGGCCTACTACGACGAGAAGAAGCTTCCAGTGGTCATCTGCCGCCTCTTCAACACCGTGGGCCCCCGCCAGACCGGCCAGTACGGCATGGTGCTGCCCAACTTCGTGCAGTGCGCTCTCTTCGGAAAGCCCATCACGGTTTACGGCGACGGGACCCAGACCCGCAGCTTCACCCACGTATACGACGTGATCTGGGCCCTGAGCCGCATCATGGAGGAGCCCAGGGCCGAAGGGGAGATCTTCAACATCGGAAACGATCACGAGGTGAGCATCGAGGATTTGGCCCGCAAGGTCAAGGAGATGACCGGGAGCGAGTCCGAGATCGAGTACATCCCCTACGAGAAGGCCTACGGCCCAGGGTTCGAGGACATGCAGCGGCGGTGTCCCAACATCGAGAAGGCGAAGAACCTGATCGGCTACGAGCCGTCCCGGGATCTCGAGAACATCATCCAGAGCGTGATCGACTACTTCAAGGAGTGAAAGGGAATCAGAACATTGATCCGTCTCATGTTTTTTCGTAGGGCGGGGTTTTACACTTCGCCGGGAACGGCCCACCCTGAGTAGAGGACCTTACCCCATGACACAAAACGGATTCACCCTCTGGTTCACAGGCCTTTCTGGCTCGGGAAAGAGCACCAACTCCTACCGCATCTACATCGAGCTCAAGCGAAGGGGCCTCAAGGCGGAGCTCCTGGACGGCGACATCATCCGCACCAACTTCTCCCAGGGCCTGGGCTTCTCCAAGACGGACCGGGACATCAACATCCGCCGCATAGGCTTTGTCTCCTACCTGCTGAACAAGAACGACATCATCAGCATCGTGGCCGCCATCTCGCCCTACGAGAAAACAAGGGTACTCAATCGCAAGCTCATCTCCAGCTACATCGAGGTGTTCTGCGACTGCCCCCTGGACGTCCTGGAGCAGCGCGACCCCAAGGGGCTCTACCGCAAGGCCATGGCCGGGGAGATCGCCAACTTCACCGGCATCTCCGACCCCTACGAGGCCCCGGCCGACCCGGACATCCTGCTGGACACCTCGACCGCATCCGAGGACGACTGCTTCCGCAGGGTCATCGCCTTTCTCGAGAACAAACGCTACATCCCCTGCGAGGACGAGTGCGAGCTGCGCGACTACTCCCCCGAGGAGGAGCTCCAGGCCCGCCGGCACCTGGTGGCCCTCGGCTTTGCCAGCAAGCTCGCAGACCTCTGATTTCCGACCCACGGCTCCTCCAGCATAGCCATCACTTTATCATGAAAAGATCCCTCAAAGACCCCGACAAAAAGCGGCTCATTTCCGCCATCGCGGATCGCCTGGAGACGCTTCGCCCTGATCTTGTTGCGGCCTATGTGTTCGGCTCCTTTGTGACCGGGGAAGGGTTTGCGGACATCGATCTGGGCATCCTTCTCAAAGAGAAACCGGCCCAACCGCTCAAGCTCGAGCTTGATCTCGAAAGTGAGCTCGAAAAGACCGCACCCTGCCCCGTAGATGTTCGCGTGCTCAACGGGGCGCGCATCTCGTTTTCCCAAAGCGTGATCCGCGCCGGGGAGGTCATCGTCGACCCGGACCCCGACCAGAGGGCCGACTTCGAAGGGTGGGTCCTGAAGAAGTACTTCGACTTCGCCCCTTTCCGCGCCCGCTATCTTTCCGAGGTCGCGAATGCCCCGCTATGACCAGGAAAGAATGATCAGGCTCGTTTTCCAGCTGAGAAACAGCACCGAGCGACTCCGGCGCCTGTCCGAGCTCGACCAGACCGCCTTCACCCGGGACCCCGACAAGACAGGCAGCGCAAAATACCACTTTATTGTGGCCATCGAGGCCTGCATTGACATTTGCAATCACGTCATATCCCGCAACGGCTACCGAGCACCCGAAGACTACGCCGATACCTTTGCTGTCATGGGAGAGGTCGAGGCT